>JARRPX010000062.1 GCA_037382465.1 Anaerolineales bacterium
CCCAAGCTAGGGCCGGGATCGGGCGCATCGTGCACAGGTATCGGCAGCTCGCGCAGCAGAGGCTGAGAAGGGGCGACTGGAGAGGGGCGAGGCGATTCGCATCCCGAGGTTTGAAGATATGGCCCCGTGACGCAAAACTGCGGTCCATCAAACGGAGAGCCGCCAGGGCTCGGGTCGCCAACCGGGAGCGCAACGCCCCCGAAACTCCCGAAGTCCCCGAGCCCCTGAAGCGCATCGCTGAGTGGTTGCGATCCTGGAGAAGAAACGCTACGAGCTCCGCAGCGTAGAAGTTCGCGTTCAAGCCTCTCAGGAAGCCGAGCCGCCGCACACGTTCCGCAAAATCCATTTGATTTACGAGGTCGCTGCAGAAGGTCTCAAGCAGAAAGACGCGGAACAGGCGGCGAGTCTTTCTCTGGAGAAATATTGCTCGGTGGCGGCGACCGTGAGCAGCGAAGCTGAAATCACATACGAAGTTGTCGTGAAGTAGCGAAACACAGGACTACCCGGACGTTTTTTTGATTCGAAGAAGAGAACGGTCAATTCTGGAGGTTGAGCATGGAAGGGTTACGAACCGTCGCGTCGTGCTGATCGGCTTGAAGGACGCCGAGACGTTGGGACTGAACTGCGCCGCCTGCGGCGAGGAGATATGTCTGCTGCCGAACACTACGGACGGCGAATTCCAGGGGCCGCAGTGTGCGCTGCGTATTCTCGACATGGGCATCGCCCTTGGTTCGGCGGTCAAGATGGCGGGCTTGATGAACGTCGATAACCGCATCATGTACCGCGTCGGTGTGGTGGCGCGCAAGATCGGAATGATCGATGCCGATTTCGTGATGGGCATCCCGCTCTCGGCGACCGGTAAAAATCCCTATTACGATCGCACCCCGAAACCGAGCTGATCTCGGCGCTTCAACTTTTGCTCGCCGCCAAAGGCTCTCCGGCCATGGCCTCCAGGACGCCGATCACCGCCGAATTGTCCAACTCGCGCATCCCCAATTGAAGCATGGACTCGTAGAGCTGCATGATCCCGGACGTGGCCGGCAGGGGCATGCCGTAGGTTCGAGCCGTGTCCAACACGATTCCCAGGTCCTTGTGCTGCATGTAGGCCTTGAAGCCCGGACGGCGTTCGCCGGCAAACAGGCGTTGAGGTTTGTTGTCCAACGTCCAGCATCCCGCAGCCCCGCCGCGGATCGCCTCCACGACCCGCTGCGGATCCACTCCTGTCTTCTGCGCCAGAAGCAGCAGTTCCCCCATGGCGACCATCTGCGCCGCGACCATGATTTGATTGCAGGCCTTGGCCACCTGCCCTGCGCCGCTATCCCCGACGTACGTTATGGTTTTCCCGATGGCCTTCAAAATCGGCACGACGGTTTCGAACGATTCCCGTTTTCCACCGACCATGATGGCCAACGTGCCGGCCTTGGCGCCGACGTCGCCGCCGGACACCGGTGCGTCCAGGGCATCCACTCCGGCCGCCGCGAAACGCTGGGCGATGTTCCGCGCCGTTTCCGGTTTGATCGTGCTGTTGTCGATGAAGATCATGCCCTCGTGGGCACCCTCGAGAATTCCCTCCGGACCCAGGGCCACCTGCTCGACGTCGGGGGAATCCGGCAGATTGGTGAAAACCACGTCGCTCGCCTGCGCCACTTCATGCGGAGACATCGCCGCCTGCGCTCCAGCCGCGGCCAACTCATCCACAGCGTCCCGGCTGCGGTTGTGCACCGTAAGCGGGTAACCCGCCTCGAGGATGTTACGTGCCATCGGTTTGCCCATCAATCCCAGCCCGATGTAACCGATCCGTTGCTGCATACCCACCTCCAGGATATCGTTCCCTTCAAACAGGATTGTACAGGAAACGTAAAGATGCAACTGGACGGGAGGCGTAGATCGACGATCCATGATTAACCACTCGAGACGCCATACGGCGTCTCGAATTGCATCATCAAGTAACAGCCAAGGACGTCGAACGATCCTGGCCGGTCCGTTTTACGAACGACGAACGATCTGGATACCTATTCCTCGGACTTTGATTCTTCCGCAGGTTCCTCGGTTTCCCCTTCTTCCTTCACACCGCGAAGTGAGGAGGAGGTCTTCTCCAGTTCGGTGTTGATCTTGTCGAGCGCGGATTTCAATCCCGTCCGAGCTTTATCACCGACTTCCCCGCTGCGAACGCGCGCCGCCAGATCGTCGACATCGTCGCGCAGCTTCTGCACCTGAGGTTTCTCACCGATATCCGTGGCGGCCTTCTCGATCGAATCACTCAATTGACGCAGGCCTTCCTTGATGTCCGTGCTGAGCTTCTTGCGCTGATCGCTTTCCCATGCGGCCTCGATCGTCTCTTTCAAGTTATCCCCGAGTCGGCGGAATTCCTGGACGATCTCATTGCTTTTCTTGTCTTCTGCTTTGCCTTCTTCTACTTTCTCTTCCTGTACTTCCTCTTCCATCTTTTCTTCCTTCTTCTTTGCCATTTCGACCTCCCCGAATGATGGTTGTCTTAATGCGTATTGCATCTATTCCACTATACGTAGAGTATAACCGAAGCGTTGCAGCCTGGAACACGATTTACAACGCAATCCACGCTAACTCTTCTTCATAATACGACTTTCGCATCGTGCCCATTTTCTCGACGGATCATGACCAGCAGGAACACGAGCGTTACCACAGCGGCGCCCAGGCCGATCATCAGCGCGCTGACGTACCGCGGGTCAGCCTGCGCGAGCACCGCAGCGCGGATGTCGACCGGTGTGGATGGGAACAATAAATACATGTTCTCTACGCGCCACATGCGCGCGTGCTGCAACAGGTCGTGCGCCGTGACGCCGAGGACGAGCAGCGATGCGATTCGAGTCCCCAGACCCCAACTGCGGGCATGCAGGAAACGTTCGAGGGCGATGCCGGCCAGCACCATCAGGAACACGACGGGCACGATGATGAAGCGCGAGGAAACGCGCTCTGCATCCGCCAGCGGGATGGGCAGCATCGCGATGGGCTGGAAGACTTTCCCCAGCGAGAGTACCGCCATCGCCAACATTGCGCCCATCAAACGCGGGTGATCGGCGGATTCGTCCGTCGAATCCCGCAGGGTCAGATAGATTCCAAAGACAATCAGGATCAGCAGGCCCAGCGTACCGGTGTACGTGTCGGCCTCCCACCAGCCGAAGGCCGAATACATGCCGTTCAGCGCCTGCTCCGGTGGTTTCAAGGTGACGAACGCCGAAAGCATGTCCGTCAGCGAGAAGAAACCCGAGATGAAACTGCGCCCCTCCCCGCCGAACTCCAGCGCCGCGGGAAGAATGCGCGGCAGACTCACCAGCACGCTGAAAAAGATCGCCTTCAGAACCGGCGCCAGATAGCGGCGCGAGGTGAGACCCAACAATAATAAAAACAGCAGGATCCAGTTGACGAAGTGGAAACCTCCGTTCAGGTTGACGCCCAACACCAGCAGCGCCATGAGCGTGACCCACTTCCAGCCTGCTTTCCCTTCGATCAACGTGTAGACCAGCAGCACGAAGTACGGCAGCAGAAAGTAGCTGACCCACATCGAATGGCCGACCGCGACCTGGGCGATGGGATGGCCGTTCAAGCTGAAAAGCAAGAAAACGAACGAGAAGGTAACGGCGGACCAATTGAACTTCCGCCGCAGCAGCAGTAATCCGATGAAGCCGAGCGTGTACAAGAACAGGCTATTGACGAGCACGAACATGCCCGGTTCCATAAATCGCAGCAGGACGATCTGCGGGGAGATGATCGTGTCCGGGATGGCCAGGAAGTTCGGGGTCGAAGCCAGGTCCGACCCGATGGTCAAGGGAAATTTCCCCGCAAGCAGAGCCTGGCGGATGAAGTAATAACGAGGCCCCTCCTGGGTCCAGTCGTGGATGTCGAAGGCGATCCTGCCCCAGTTCAAGAAAAATCCCCAGACTGCGGCGCCAAACAAGTAGAGTCCCGCGTACCAGATGCGGCTAACCCAGCGAGTCGTGCGATCGTGGTCGGTGATGAACAGCGCGACAACGAGGCGCTCGAAAAAAACTCTCGGTCCATCGATCCATTTTCGAATGCCCTTGGACATAATGCGGCCACCTCCCTCCGGCTTTTATGGTTTCAACTACGGTTTAAGAATCTTCGCTTTCAGAGATGCTTCCGGGCGATCTACGCGGCACCCCTGCGCGTACTCACACACCCGCTTCTGTGAGGATGCGTTCCAACAAGCGCACGGTCAGGGGATGATAGCAGTCTCGATAGCGTTCCACGATCGGCCGGACGAGATCGCGCGACCACGCCGTTTCCGCCATCGCCTGCACGATGGGCCGCAAGAATATACCTCGGCCGACATGCTCGATGTAGGCTTCGATTCGGGGCAGAATTTCCTCGTCCCCGCTGCGAACCGCCAGAGCGAGATATTGACTGAGTAACGCATAGTCCCTGCCGGCCGAGAGATCGAAGATCTTTTCGAAATGACGGCTATGCTCCAGGGGAAGCGTCCCCATCACTCGGCGCAGGAACAAATTGACCTGATCCGGATTCCAATTGCGTACTTCATCGCCGGTTGGAAGTTTTCCCTTGCGATAGGCCGCCACGCACGCATCGACCTCATCGATCAATTTCGACTTCGTCTGCGGTGCGTCGTCGGGAAAACCGGGTTTGTATATCCATTTCTTTACGTCCACCGCTTTGACGGCTTCGGGAAGCTGCTGTTTTAAAAACGACAGGAACGCCTCGGTCGAGAGAGATTGGAATTTGAAGCTTTCGATGTACTTGCTGATGAAAGCATCGAAACGTTCCCGTCCGACGGCGTTCTCTAACTTCTCGAGGAACGCCTGGCCTTTGTAGTAGGGGACGGTAGAAAACACATCGTCCGGATCGACGCCGGACATGTCGTAGTTCAATTTGGTGTTCTCCGATTCCATGCCGAAGCGCTGCATGGCGGCGAACATCGACCCGCGCCCCAACTCGATCTTCATCTGCGCATAGTCCCGGCCCTGCAGGACTTCGTCGATCCTCATCTGCACGTAGGTCGTCCAACCCTCGTTCAGCCAAAAATCTTCCCAGGTCGCATTCGTGATCAGATTGCCCGTCCATGAATGCGCCATCTCGTGAGTCACCAGGTGGGTATACGAGCGATTGCCCACGATGACGGTCGGCGTTAGGAACGTCAGACGCGGGTTTTCCATGCCGCCGTATGGAAATGAAGGCGGCATGACGAGAAGATCATAACGCTCCCATTCGTAAGGCCCGAGCATTTTTTCCGCTTCGATCAATTTATCCTCGGTCTCCGCGAATTCCCAGGCTGCATCCTCGACGATCTCTTCTTCAGCGTATATACGGCAGCGCGGCCCCAACTCCCGCGAGCTGAGTTTCCCCACAGCAAGCGCAAACAGATACGAAGGGATGGGCTGGGGCATTTCGAAACGACAGCGGTTTAAATCTCCTTCGGTCTGGATCGTCTGCGGTGCGGCAGCCATCACGGCGATCATCGGGCGCGGCACCACGACTTCGGCGCTGTAGGTGAATCGGATGGAGGGAGAATCCTGGCAGGGGAAAATACTGCGCGCGTTGATCGCCTGGCATTGGCTGAAGAGGTAGGGATGTTCACCGCCTAAAGTCTGCTGCGGACTGAGCCATTGCAGCGCGTCCGCCTGCGGATCGGTTACGAAATCGATCACGAACGAACAGATCCCTTTGAGTCTTTTGAGGTGCAAACGCTGGCCGCGGATCGGATCCTGCTTATCCATCTCCCATTCGATGTCTTTCCCATCGGTGTGAATGCGTACGATCTGCACCTTGCGATTATCGAGGTACAGCGATCCCTTCAGCGATTTATCCAGGTGATATACCGCCTGTCCCTGGATGGTCTTCGACGGGAAATCTACGTTGAGTTTAAAATCGATGTGCTTGATTGTTGCTTGTTGGGGTTTGACGTACGAATGCGGATCATGAGCTGCCATGCTGGACTTCCTCGCAAGAATCGTAGTCGCGGACAGATAGAGAATATCACACAGCACCACAGAAGGTAAATGGTCTTCACGGCACGTATGCATGAGAAGGCAGCCGGGTTTCGTCCATCGGCTCGGTCGGCGCGACGTAAAACACGAATCATACGTAAATAGAAATAGAAAGTGACGTATTCCGCAACACTTGGGATATCATATACGAGAGGAGTTTTTCATGGACAATCGCACGAAACAATACCGATTAAATTCGCTGATCGGTGCAGTCTTGATCGGGCTGGGTGCAATCTTGCTGCTCGGAGAGATCTTCAACGTTCGATTGGGATTTTTCCTGTGGCCCTTCTTTATCATCGTTCCGGGATTGGCCTTTTTCTACTTCATGGCACAAGGCGGGAAGAATGCCGCCCCGCTGGCGATTCCCGGGAGCATCATCACCACGACAGGCTTGCTTCTCCTGTACCAGAGCATCACCAATCACTGGGAAAGCTGGGCGTATGCCTGGGCGTTGATATTCCCCACGTCCGTCGGCATCGGCTTGTACATTTCCGGCCTCAGGGGAGAAATCTCGGCGGGCTGTTCTTCGAGATGATTTTCCACATCAGCGGCGCCAGAACCCATCGGGTCGTCTGGCCGGCAATCCTCATCGTCGCCGGCCTCTACATGGTCGCGGAGCAGCTGGGCCTGATCCCGACGCGGAAAGCATCGGATTCGAGCGAGTTCAAAGAAATTGAGGAAGAGGGATAGAAGATGGAAGAAAAAGAAAGGACATTCCGTTATCGTTCGTTGTTTTGGCCGATCGTATTCATCGGCGTCGGGCTGCTCTGGCTGTTGGCGAATCTCAATCTCATCCCCAGGGAAGGCTGGCTGACGCTGCTCCGATTTTGGCCGATATTCTTGATCGCCATCGGCCTGGATATCATGCTCGGTCGGCAATCGCGGCTCATCGGGGGAGCGATCGGCATCAGCGTCGTCGCCCTGGCGCTCGTGTTGGCACTCGCAGGTCCCCAGATGGGATTTGTCCCCTCGACAAGCGCCACGACGGACGTCATCGCCGAACCGCTGGGCGCCGCCGAAACTGCACAGATCGACCTCGATCTGAGTCTCGGCGAAACCACGATCGAGGCGCTGGAGGATTCCACCAATCTGTTGGAAGCGGAAATCACCCATCTCGGCGACCTGGAATTCTCCGTCCGCGGCGAGCAGGAGAAAATCATCCGCCTGAGCGAACAGGAGCACAATCTGAGTTTCAATTGGTTCGACATCTTCGAGGATCAGAATCTGCGCTGGGACGTCGCCCTGTCGCCTGCGATTCCGTTGAACGTCAGCATCGACGGCGGCGTTGGGGAATCCGGGCTCGACTTCAGCCAACTCGAGATCATCAATCTCCAGATCGACAGCGGCGTGGGCGATATGACCATCACCCTGCCGGCGACCGGTTCGAAATATTCGGTGGACGTTGAGGTCGGCGTCGGGCGTGTGGAACTGCGCCTCGAAGACGGCATCGATGCGGCTCTCGACATCGAAGGCGGTGTCGGTGACACCATCATCGTCGTTCCGCCGGGAGTCGGCGTGAAACTGATCGGTGAAATCGGCGTGGGCAACATCAACGTCCCCGGTTCGTACAGCCACACGAGCACCGATGAAGACCGCGTCGTCGGCGAAAGCGGAGTCTGGGAATCATCGAATTTCGATGACGCCGCGCACAGGATAACGATCACATTCAACGGTGGCGTGGGTAACCTCACCCTGCGTTGAACATCCGCGTAAAAACGAACGATTGGTTCTACCAAAACGAGATGAGTGCCCGGACGAATATCGACCGGGCACTTAATATGCCTTCAATGGCTATGCGCAAATCAGACGCTCGCGTTGTTTATCGTCAAGGAATTCGAGCAATACCTCCCTACTCTGAATCCGGCGTCCGGCCCAGCACCTGCTGCGCCAAACGTACCGCCGCCACGGCGTCTGCGGCGTATCCGTCGGCGCCGATTTCCTGCGCCCAGGCCGCACTGACCGGCGCACCTCCAACCAGAACCTTCACGTCTTCGCGCAACCCCGCCACGGACAACGCTTCGATCACTTCGCGTTGGACGACCATCGTCGTGGTCAACAAGGCAGACAATCCCAGGATGTCGGCGTTCGTATCGCGCACGCAGTCCACAAAGGTCTCGACGGGTACGTCGACGCCCAGGTCGTAAACTTTGAAGCCGTTGGCGGTGAACATCGTGCCCACGAGCGACTTCCCAATTTCGTGGATGTCGCCGTGGACCGTGCCGATGACGACCGTTCCTGCGTTGGCCATATGTTCGTCTCGAGAGAGAAGCTCGGGCTCGAGGATGTCCATCGATTCCTGCATGGCTCGGGCCGCGATGAGAAGATTGGGCAGGAAATATTCTCCGCTGGAGAATTTCTCTCCCGCCTGATCCATCCCCGGCACCAGCCCCCGGTCGATCACCGTCAGCGGTTCCATTCCCGCAGCGAGGGCGTCCCGGGTCAATTTCGCAGCGGCTTCGTAATCCCCGACGAGCACGGCCTGCGTGAGCTGCGTTAGAAGATCATCTGTCATGATTCACTCCTCGTTTACTCTCCAAATATATCGAGCGCAGGCAGCTCAGTCATGCCGAAGCTTTGCGCCGCTTTGGCCGTGATCTGCCGCAATTCCGCGCGCATCTCATCCGTAAGCGCGAGCGGTTTGTAGTCCTTTAAAAGCTGTTCGACTCTCGCAGCCGCACGCTGCGCGGCCGAGTGTTTTCCCGACCGTTCCCAGGCGTCCAGGGATCCTCGATCGACGACCTGAGAGGGGATGTAAAACTCTTCCTTGAACCAGCGCAGAGTCTGCGGATGAGTGAGGTAGTCCGCCCGATGACCCAGTTCGCGCATGACGGACAGCGCCAGCGTTTCTTCGCGCGCTTCGATTCCGGCGAGCAAGCGTTTGGCCATGCCGATGATTTCGGCATCGAGCACCAGTTTTTCGAAGCTCTGGCAGCTCTCGAAGTCCATCATACCCGCGCCGGAAACCATGTTGATGCCTGCCAGCGCAGCCAGGATCGTCCCGCCGGCGGCTTCCATACCCGCCTGCGCATCGACGATCTTGGAGTCGGTCATGCCCAGATAGGCGTGCGTGGGAAGACTCAGCGACTTGCCCACCTGACTGTAGGCGCAGTCGATCATCCAGGTGCCCATGGCGCCCATGGGAGTGGTTCCCGTACGCATGTCGAAGACCGCGGGAGAACCGCCCCACACGATCGGCGCACCCGCGTTTGCCAGTTGGCAAATCACCACGCCGCTCAAACATTCCGCGGCGTGCTGCACGACGGCCCCCGCCAGGGTGACCGGCGCGGTGGCGCCGGCCAACGGCATGGAAACCAGCTCGGCGGGAATGTTGGCTCGAGCGCAGTCGATCAGATTCTGGCAGGTGAGATCGCTCCAGAGCAGCGGGGGAGAGGGGCATACGTCGAAAACCGCAACCGGCTTCTGCGCCAGATCCTTTTCGCCCCCCACCCTGGTTACCAGCAGCTCCCGCATCGTCCACCAGGTATCCTTGCGGAACGCCCCGGTGACGATCGGCTTGCGGATGAAATTCAACGCCAGATAGAGACGGTACAGATCGCCGATTTCCTCCGGCACGTCGGCGCAGATCAGCGCCGTACTCTGGGCATCCAGTTGGGGGAGGACTTCCACCAGTTGTACGAAACGCACGAAGTCTTGCGTCAGCGGTGGACGCTGCGTTTGAGTTTCATGGTCGAGCAGATTGATCGCAGCCGAACCGGGATCGAAATGCACCGCGTCCCCGCCGTAATGCACGGCCGGTCGGCCATCGAAGTCGTACAGGTCGAAGTCGGATGGCGCCGTATCCAGCGCTGTCTGCACCATCTTTTCCGGAATGGCTGCGATTTGCGAATCAAAATCGACCTGCGCGCCGCCTTCCGCCAGTAGCTCCAAGGCTTCTTGATTGTGAACCCGCACGCCGGGATCGAGCAGCAGCGCGTGGGCTTCCTCCAGGATGGTTTGAATCAGATCGTCGCTCAGGATCTTGAACTGTGGGCGCATCACTTCGCTCCTCGATTTCGAAATCGGGTACCGCTGCAGAATCCGTGCGATGCCGGAATGAATCAGCGTAAGAAAACCGGCACACGGCAATGACCGCATTATATCCCAGGTTCAAGGCCTACCGCACTGCGTGTACGCCGCAAAGTGAACCCCGGCACCTCGCCTACAAACATCGCTCCTCAAACCCGTTAAAAGCGCAGAGCCCGAGCTGACTCGGGCCCTGCCTCATCAATCGTGGGTCGATTGAAATTACTTTGCCTTGACGGACTTTACGGAGATCATCTTGGGTTTCTCGGCTTCAGATTTCGGCAGCGTGATGGTAAGCACGCCGTCCTCGAAATCCGCCTTTGCCTTGTCGGCGTCCACGCCGACCGGCAAGGTGATGCTGCGGGAGAAACTACCCATGCGGCGCTCGCGCACGAAATAATCACGATCCTTTTCCTCGTGCTCGGACTCGGTCTCTCCGCTGATGCTCAGGGTGTCACCCGTGACCGAAATCTGGATGTCCTCCGGTTTCAATCCCGGCACGGTTGCCTTGACGTGCACTTCCTCGTCCGTTTGATAGACGTCAATGGGGATCAATGTGGTGTGACCATTCGTCTCGAACACCGGAGTGTAGAAAGACTGATCCATCAAACGATCGAGCATGTTGTGCATGCTGCGCATTTCCCGAAAAGGCTGCCAACGTGTAAGTTCTGTCATTGCTACACCTCCCAATCGTTATTGGTACAGATTTTCTTTCAATTTTCATCATACGCCCGGAAGGTTAGATGAACATCAACGAAAGGTTAGAAAAATGTCAACAAGGTGTCCGTCCGTGACACAAACTCATCAAACGAAAAACGAGGGCGCCTTCATGCCCTCGTCTCGTTACCCATTCATTTTATAAAGTGGAAATCACTCGCCGCTCGTCGCTCCGGGTGTGGGCGGCGCCTCCAACGTGGGTGTGGCTTCCGCGGTAGCTTCTCCTGTGCCGGGCGTCCCCTCACCTTCCGCGGGGACCTCCTCGGTCACCACCTCGGGTGTGGCGGTGGGCAGCAGCTGGACGAAATCATCGCGCGTATTTTCGACCAAAGACTGTGCAGCGAACTCGGAGACACGCACGTAGTACGGCGACTCAGACGAGCTCACCACGTAGCTGCTGCTTTCCTCATCGTATGCGCCCACGTGTAGCGTGATCGTGTTGTCCGCCGTTTCGATCATCAGCGTGGCCAGCGGTTCGGCCAGCCCGAAGGCAGCCTCATCTTCCAAACCCAAGGGTTCCGTCATGTTGATCGATGCGGCCCGGGTTTCGAGATTCGACATCGCCGAGGCGTTGAGCTGCTCGCCCTCCGCCAGGCCGACGAGGTTCCAGTTCCCTTCCTCGTCCTTCTCGAATTCGAAAGTGCCGTTGGCGTTCTTGAGACGAATCGATTGGATCTCTTCCCGCGGTACGCTGAGATAGACCGTGTCGACCCAGGAGGCGGCGTCGGCGTTTGCCTGATGCGCCGCGATGGCATCGGTGAGATAGATATCGAGGTCCCCCTCCAGGCGCACGTGTGCGCTGCCGAAGCTGGGCGCAGAACCGAGGTAGATCGTGCGCAGCGTCGCCGCCGCGGAAGACAACACGATCTTGCGCTCGAATTCGTCCGCGGCCACCTTCAAACGCCGCTGGCTGGATTCGGTTTGGGCGATCAGCCGGCTGGTATCGATGGCCAACAGCCCGTCGATCAACGTGTCGACCTTGTCGCTGAGGACCGGATAATCGTCGATGTCGGGAAGCACCCAGCCGGCTTCGGTGCGGGCGAGCGTGATTGCGTCCCCATCTCCGTCCTCGATGAAAATCTGCTGAACTTCATCGGCGGACAAGTCCGGCAGCAGCGGTTCGCCGCTTTCGGGCGCGGCTGCGGATCGCGGCCAGAAGACGACGCCCGTCAACGCGATCTGGAGTACCAAGAGTATGCTGAGTATCTGTATATTCTTTTTCATCATTCAACCTCAGTCCTTTGATCGCCGGGAAGACTTGGTGAGGGTCTCCTTGAACGAGAACATCGGTTCTTCGTGCGTTCTCCTGTGGTTCCACACTACGCCGATGCCGAGTAGCGCAATCAATGCGATGCCGTAATTCAATCCCTCCCACAGCGACTGTTCGCCCTCGACCATGGGCTCCAGCACGCGAACCTGCATGCCGCGGGCGCGGATATCCAGCAAATCCAGATCCTCCACGCTCCAATCCACAGCGTTTTGGACGAATTGAAGATTGTTGCGGTAGCGCTCGCCGGACATGTCGCTGGAAAGGCCCAGAACGGCGTCATCGAGGAACTCGCTGCTGCCGACGACCACCAGGCGTGCGGATTCGGCGGAGGTATCGATGCGCGTGACAACGCCCTGCGGCTCCCCCTCCTCCGTGCCCGTGTCCTGTGTTATGGGAACCGGCTGGTCCTTGAAGTAGCTATCGAACACCCCGGCGACTGAAACGGCCAGCGGATAGGATTGCTGATCTTCCCCGACCCCAAATCCGTTATCCGGGTAGAAGTCGAAGTTCGGCTGGATAATCGTGTCGTATTTCAACCAAGAACGCCGGCTGGATTGCAGCAGTACGTGCACGTCCCTCTCGGCGTTTACTTCTTCGGCCACCGTGATTGGAGAAGTCCAATGCACCGTGATGGCGGGCAAATTGGAGACGATGGGACTGTCGGTGTCCATGCCGTCCTGGCGCACGTCGACGAAGAAGGGGTAATCGATGAGCTGGATTTCCTGCACCGTCATGCCCCCGACGTTCCGCATCACCGGGACGGGGAAAGGCTCGTTCTGCGGATCCATCACCAGGGACGGCTCGACCGTGATGCCGAAGCTTGCCAGCCAATCGTGCAGCGTACCGCTGAGTGGCACCAGCCCGAGACCCCCCGACATCTGGTCCACCTGAATCCCGTAGAGTCCCGCGGCCACGATCACCGAACCGCCGCGCATCAGGAACTGATCGACGGCAAAGACCCCCACATCGCTGAGATTCTGCGGACCGACCAATACCAGCACTTCGATATCCGTCGGAACGCTGCCGCTGGAAAGGTCGACGGACTGCACTTCGTAGTCCTGACGCAGCTGCGTGCTGATCATGTTCCACGTTGAAATCGGATTCTGCGTGTTGCCAAACATGTCCTGCGTGGGAATCGCCGGCGGAACCCAGAGGCCGACCACCTTCAAGAACCCCGGCGAGGCGCGTTTGAGCGCCGATTCGATGTTGGCGCGGATATCGCCTTCCGTCATGTCCATGGTCGGATAGATGATTTCGACTTCATCGCCGACTTCCAGAACCATGTAGTAATAGAAAACCTCGTCGGAAAAGAGTTCCACGGCAATCGGCTGCAGTCCGTAACGATCGTACAAATCCTGCTGGGTGACCGTGGTATCCGTATCCATGTTGACCACGCGGTATTCGAATTTTCCAGGAGACTGCTCTTCGATCTCTCCGGCAACCGTCTGGACGGTGCTGATGCTGTCCCGCAGATCTTCGGGGACGGTGCTCGGCGTCACATACAGCGTCAGAGTCGCCGGTTCGCTCATGGCGGCCAGCACGGCGTCGACGCTTTGAAAACCGTACACCACTTTCTTGATCGAACGGGTGAGATCGTATTCGAGATTGCGCAGATGGACGTCGAGCGTGTTGTCCGGTAGGGTCTCCACCTCGATCAGGTCGCCGTAATTCAGGACCACACTTTGATCTCCGTAGCGCATGAGGATGTTGAAGTAGGAGTTAATCACCGAAGCCTCGTAGCGTCCGGAAATCTGGAACGGGGTCGGCCGGATGCCGTAGGTCTGGTTGGCTTCGGCTTCGATATCCGGATCCGTTGCCGGATCGACGATGTCCACTTCAAGCTTACCGCCTGCGGCGATTTGATATTCGCGCAGCATGTCGCGTATCTGGGGGATCAGCGGCGCGAGCAGCGGATGCGTTTTCTCGCTGAAGTAGCCGCGTATCAGCAGCGGTTCCTGCAGATCGGCCAACAGATCACGCGTCGCCTGCGAGAGACTGTACTCTTTTTGTTCGGTGAGATCGAGGCGGGCGCCCCGCAGAGGGTACATCCACACGTTGACGAAGACCAGATTGACGACCACCAGCGCGGTGACCAGGTTGGCGTTCTTGCGATGCTCGAGCGTCCTCGAACCCGTGCTCCAACGGATGCGATCGAGCGAAGCGACGTTGAGGACCAGGAACACGCCGGTCAACGAGAGGTAGTACACCAGGTCGCGCAGGTCGATCACACCTCGTTCGATGCTTTCGAAGCGGCTGCTTGTGGCGATCGATTTCACCAACTCCGCCGACGCATCCGGCAGCAGGTCCGTGATCCCGCTCGAACCCAGCAGGTAGAAGACTCCGCAGATCAAAACCGTCGCCATCAGCGCCACGATCTGGTTATCGGTACGGGAGGAGACGAACAGGCCGATCGCGGTGTAGCTGCAGGCCAGCAGGATGGCGGCCAGATATCCACCGGCCACCGGCCCCCAATCCAGATCGCCGAGCAAGGCGACGGTGATGGGCAAGGTGAGCGTCAAAACCAGGGCCACGACCACCAGGGTCACCACGGCCAGGAATTTACCGATCACGAGCTGGATGTGGGAGACGGGCAGTGTGAGCAGAATCTCCAGCGTGCCCGAGCGCTGCTCCTCGCTCCACTGGCGCATGGTCAGCGCCGCGACGAGGATGATCATCAAAAGCGGCATGGAGCGGAAAAGCGGCCGTACGTCGGCGATGCCGCGGGCGAAGAATGCGTCCACCCAGAAGAACGAAAACAGCGCAGCCGCCAGGAAGAACCCGACGAAGATCAGCGCCATCGGCGAGCCGAAGTAGCCGCTCAGTTCTTTTCGTAGAATTGAATAAATCTGTCTCATGTCAACCTCACCCCGTCGTCGCTAGTTCGTTGAAAACCGTTTCGAGTGTCTGCCGGTCGGGGCGCAGTTCGCGCAGCGGCCAATCCTCATGACGCGCCAGCTGGAAGATCGCCGGGCAGAGATCGGCGGCTTCCTTACCCGATTGGCTGTGTATGTAGTACTGCGTGTGCCCGTCCTGGTTTCTCGTGACTTCCAGATCCTGGACGTTCGCCAGCCCTCTCAGGGACTCTTGCGCGCCTTTGACTCTTTTATCGAGCACCAACACAACGTTCGAAGTCGCCGCCAATTCGGAGAGCCGCGCATCGGCCCGGATCTCGCCGTTGATCAGGATGATGACCCGATCGCACAACGCCTCCACCTCGGAAAGGATGTGGGTGGAGAAGAGGATCGTGCTCTCCTTGGACAGACGGCGGATCAACGAACGCACTTCGACCATCTGCGTCGGATCCAGCCCGATCGTGGGTTCGTCCAGGATCAGGATTGGAGGATGATGCAGGATTGCCTGGGCCAATCCCACCCGCTGACGCAAGCCCTTGCTCAACTGGCCGATGGGCCGCACGATGTAATCCTGCAGGCCGGTGGCCTGAATCGCATCGCGCATGCGATCCGCTTTCTCCGTCTCCGGGATCTGGCGCAGATCGGCCATCATCTGCAGGTAGGACTGGACGCTGAGTTCCGGATAGAGCGGTGCGCTTTCGGGAAGGTAGCCGATGCGAGCCTGGACTTCCTGCGGCTTTTCGAGCACGTCGATGCCGTCGATCGTGGCATCACCTTCGTCCGGCTGCAGGTAGCCCGTGAGGATCTTGATCATCGTCGTTTTCCCGGCTCCGTTGGGACCCAGCAAGCCGACGTTTTCGCCGTTGGCAATTTTGTAGGACGCTTTTCGCAAAGCCTCGATGCTGTCGTACGATTTACTCACGTTCTTTACTTCGATCATGGATGCTCCTTACCCTCCGTGGAAGCTGAAGGGATTCGACGAAAAAGCTCGTGGTCGCGGGTGGAAGATAAACGTCCACCTGGAGATTTGACCGGCGACCAAAAATAAATTCTACCCCAACTCTCCAACATTGGAGAAGAACATACAATTCTTTCACACGTGACGCTGCGCCCAGCGAATCTCGCACGAGTCGAAACGCATCGCCAGCCACCCATTCAATCCTGAACTCGATCGGTCACCTCGATGAAGTCGTAGGGATGGCTGGCGGTGGAAAAATAATTTTGATCGGCCAGCAGTTCGTATTGCGCGCTGAAATATAGATCGAAGATCACCCGGAACGAGTTGACCGGCGTGATCGAAGGATAGATTGCATCCGATACGTTCCCCGGTAGGTAATAGGCATTGAGGATCGACATACGTTCGCGCAGTAGCGAATCGTCCGCAGATTCCCAGATCAGCTGGGAGCCGGGTCCGTGATCGGATTGCAGGATAATGACAGGCGGCGTGCTGGAAGCCTCCAGGATCTGCGTGATCATTCGTTCGGCCAGCTTGTTGACGTAGATCACTTGATTCAGGTACCCTTCGACATACTCGGGCGTGCCGACGTAGAAATCGCCGTCGGCCATGGAATAACCGCGGGTGTTGTAGACTTCTTCGCCGTTCGGTCCGAAGACGAACGGGGGATGCGGCGCCACGATGTGCGCCATGACGAAGTAATCGCCCTCCATGGCGGCGATATCCGGTAAATGCTCGAAGGTGTACAGGATGCGGTTGCGGTGCAGTTGATAGGCGGGATCGATGACCGCCTGCTGGATGCTTTCCTGCCGGATGGTGTAGAGATCCAGCGCCGCCCGTATCGCGGTGGATTCGATCAGCTGGCTTTCAAATGCGTTGACGCTGGCCTCCAGGAAGAAGGGTGAGGCCTGGCCGACGGGCACGTCGTAGGAGGTCATAAACAGATCGGCGTCGCGCATCTCCAGCATGCCATAACCATGTTCGAAGGCCACGATCTGATAGCCGAGTGCTTCGAAATTACGCCGCACCGCGCTGGCGCTGTACAAAGCACCCAGCGGTTGGACGTTCGTCGAGCGGGCGCCGATCTGCGCCGCAAGATCATCGAGGTATTTCATGTTTAACGCCGAACTCATAGAGAGGTGCGTCTGCATGTAATTGCTCGTGCTCTTGCCGGCTACGGTAAATCCCCGATCGCGCAGAAAATCAAGGAATTCCGAATTGTCGAAGCCGTACAGCTCCGCCAGAATATCCGCCCGGGCGTAGCCGTCGAGAATGATGTAGTACACGTCCGGGTTGCCTGCGGCGGCCGAGATCTGCGGGCTTGCACTCGGCTCTTCCGCCTCGAGGAAGCGGTTGGCGTAATTCGCCTGCAGCCCAAACCCGACGGTGGAGATGAGTGGGAATATCAGGATCACCCCGCTGACGACGTTGAAGAAGCGGTTCACGCTGCGGCGGCGTTCCTTCGAGCGCATCAAGATCCAGGACAAGCCCACCAGCAGGAGTATGGAAAGCGGCAGCAGGTAGCGGTGCCGGCCGACGACTCGGCCGAAGGCAAAGGTCTTGATCCAGGAATAGAAATGCCCGTAGGAGAAAAAGAGGATCAAGGCCAACGTGGTCACGATCGCCGCCCTGCCCCAATCACGAAATAATAAACGCATCAACACCAGCAGCAGCCCTGCGGTGAGCACGCAGACGAGCAAGGCACGGCGCACGTCGGTGAAGGCGACCTGGCCGAGATTGTTGGCGTACATCGCCAGCACGGCGTAAGCGGCGAACAGCAGGGGATGGAAAGCGACGACTTTCTTCATACTTGGGCATCACCGATCGACGCAGCCGGTGGAGCCTCACCCGGGCGAACCTGCTCACGGCGTACGAAGGCGCCCGGCAGGAAGACGAGTACGTACGGCACGAGGAACAACCGCGCTTCCGAGGCGACGCCCATGAAGAGGTGGATCACCACCCAGACGGGCAGCATGAGCCACAGAATACGCACGAGCAGCGGAGGCCATTCTTTGATTCGCAGCAGGGCGATGACGGGGACGGCGGAAAACGTGGCAAACAAGTAGAAATAGGTGTCGACGCTGGTGAGGTTGCGCACGAACAAATCCCAGCCCGGGACGGCGATCTCCAGAAACGGCCTGGGACCGTAGATCAGACGCACCGTGACGATGATCACGACCATCAAGGCGAGCGAAGCCGCACCGACGATGGCGTGTTCCCGTTCGATCGAAATCCTGGGCCGTATGCGCAGTCCCGCCGCAAAAACGATGAAAGGAATGAATAGCGATGTTTCCCGGTTGAAAGCCGCCAGGATGGCGAGCGGAACAATCCAGCGCAGCGAGCCGCGCAGCAGGAGATAGACAGCGAGGACGTAGAAAAGGATGTCGAAGTAGGTGTCGAAGCCGAGATGACTCTGGAATCCCGAATAGGTGAAACTCCAGGCCAGGATCACCAGGGCGATCGCCGTGTGCGAGCGTTTGATCGCCAGGCGCCGCAGAAAGCCGGCGGCGGCGACGAAGATCAGGAAATTCTGCAGCAGGCGCAGCGCAAAGAACACCTTGGCGTAGGAAGCCGCGAAACCCAAACCCTTGATGATCTCGCGCACGCCTTCGATCAGATAAGGCACGAAGATGCGGTACTGCCAGGGATCGACCGACGTGCCCTCCACGACCCAGCGTTGAAAGCGCAGCTGCTCCTCCCAGATGAATTCTTCACCGACGCGGTGAAAAACCTGGTCGTACACGGTGAAAAGGGAAAGCGCCGCAGCGAGCAGAATCAGCCCAACCCACCAGGAGCGCTCCGGACTGGTGAGGAAGGCAGAAAGCTTGTTGCTCGCTTTGGAAGGCGTTGGGGTTGGATTTTGCATGCGTACAACTCCTTGGCATTACCGGCGCACACCAAAAAAAGTCGGGTGAACGATTCCTGCGGACGTCGATCCGCCGGGTCAGCCGGTCATTTGATACCGCTCGAGGCGGCATAAACTCGGGTATCGTCGAAGACCGAAACCAGCTCGAATCCGGCCGTGATCTCCCCAAGGGTAGGCATCCCGGCGCGTAAGCGACCGGCGTGAAAGACGATCAAATAGCCATCCGTCGCGGACAGCCGTTCCCGCATCGTCTGCATGGATTCCTCGTAGTAGTCGCGCAGCTCCGCCTTCACCGGATCGGTCTTCTCGGGGATGGCGTAGGCGCGCTGCGGGGTGAGGAAGTCGATTGCCGACTTCTCGTTGCTGTAGATCGTCGCCTTCCCGGGCAGAGAGTCCACCCAGGCTATGGTTTCCGATTCCTGCCAGGCCCGGCTGGTGAAACCGATGCCCTCTTCCCGCAGCGTGGTCAACTGCCGCCATGCCCCGGGCGCCTGAACCACGGCAAGTAGGACGAGCATGATCGCAGCCAGCGCCGTCCAGGCGCGATGTCCGGCAAGCGTTTGATGCGTCGCCAGCACGACCAGGAGCAGGAAGACCACGTACAGCGGCGAGAGGATGCGGTCATCGAATGGCGTCGAGGCGTCGAAGAACGTCACCGAAAAGGCCAGCGAGGCGAGATAGAGCAGCGCAAACAGGACGGCCGTCCCGCTGAAAACGAAGACCGGATCGGGTGCGGATCTGCGCCGTTTCCACGATCGGTAGGGCAGCATCCCCAGCAGTGCGGCGAAACCCAGCAGGATGAGAATCGTCCCCGCCGCGGTCAAACGGAAAGGCGATACCCAGCCTACCACGGTGGCGATGAACTGTTTGAGCTTGGCCGGCTGCGGCGGGTGGAAAATCAACGTGCGGTTGGTCAGCGAACCGGTGAGGATGAGGTTGCGCGCCATCCACAACGCCATGGGCACGAAGGCGGCCAGGCCGAAGACGATCGCCTCCTGCAAACGTTTGCGCAGCGGGCGCGACCCGAGCAGCAGCAGACTCAACGCGCCGGTTCCCAGCACGACCAGCCCGATGTAGCGCGTGAGGTAGCTCAGTGCCGCCAGCACGATAGCGAAGTAGAACGCACGGCGCTCACCGGTCGTAAGGTAGAGGGTCAGCGCGGCCAGGCAGGCGACTGCGGTCAGCAGAAACAGCGGTTCGGACATGGCCAGCAGGTGCACGCCGAGGAGCACCGAGGAAATCAGCGCCAGGGCGGCGGTCAGGACGCCCAGCCACAGACGGCGCGTGATGCGGAAGATGACCCAGCCCAGCAGTGCGACGTTGGCGCCGTAGAACAGCGCGGCGAGTATGCGGGCAACGCTGCTGGACCCCGCGCCCAACGCGATTCCGGGCACGAGCGTCAGCGGGTAGAGCGGCGCGAAGTGCGTCAGCGGGCGCAGTGTCCCACCATCGGCGAACCACGACAGCCCCACCCCATTCACGAAATTCTCGGCCGAGGAGAGATAGAAGACCGAATCGTGGTACACGCCGATGCCCCAGGGAGAATTGAGCCACAGGAGTACGGCGGCCAACAGATAGAATGCGCCGAAGACGAGCCGTGCGGTGCCTGATTTGCGTACTGGCGTATCGGGTTCCGGAATCATGTTCGCTTCCAAGTGTGACGGAATATCTACAGAAGAGTCACGGGCACGAAAATTATTGTAGTACCTCGACGGCATAAATCAAGGCATCGCGGACGAATTGCTTCGATCGAGGCGCGAACCTTGCAAGCCGCACCGTTCTTGATTAGAATTCAGACGCAGCCACGGCGACGTAGCTCAGCTGGTAGAGCAGGGGACTCATAAGCCTCGTGTCGGCAGTTCGAGTCTGCCCGTCGCCACAGAACGAGCTGAAGACCTGAAAGGTTACCCGGACCTTTCAGGTTTTTTCTTTCCCTTTTTTAGTCCCAGCGGCTGATTGCCCCGGATTTGTGGAAATGCTTTAATCCACATCCATGATTCGTATTTGGAGGCCCGCGATGAAGCTCAGAAGAATTCAACACAGCGCAATGCTGCTGGTCATCGTTCTAATCTTGAGTGTGGTCAGCAGTTCGTGCAACGCCCCGATCCCCACCGTTTCTACCGTCGATGATTCCTCTCCCATCGAAGCACCGGACGACGAGGGAAGCGAGAGCGTCATCCGTGACAGCGGACCCGTGCCCGCCAACCGCCTGATGCCCGAGCATTTCGTCTACCAGGGCGCCTTCCGCCTGCCGGACGACTTCGCCTGGGGCGCGCTGGGCCTTTCGTATCATCCCGGCGGTGATGGTGGCTCGGGATCGTTGTTCGTCACCGGCTTCCAGGGATTGCTCGACGGCAATTTCGAACCTTGCTACGAAGGCAGCACGGGCTGTGAGGCCTACTTCGCCGAGGTCGCCATCCCCGCGCCGGGCAGCGACTCCGACTGGGAGGCGCTGCCCACGGCCGAGTTCCTGCAGGGCATGGCGGTCTTCGACGGCGGCCTGGTTCAGACGGTGCACGAGGCCTACAGCTTCGTCAGCGGTATCGCCTACGTGCCGGCGCAGGGTTCGCAATCGAGCGACAAGCTCTACGGTTCGTTGGACGAATGGTATCCGGAAGGCAGCTTCGGCGACGCATCCTTCCCCACGGTCTGGTTCAGCGATCTGGACGGCTCGAATGCCCGGGGCATGTTCCACGTCGGACCGGATCAACCGCCTTTCCACGGGATCAAGATGGGTTCGTATTTGTTCACCGTGCCCCAATCCTACGCCGACCTGTATTTAGGTGGGCGCACGCTGGTCACCGGGCGCGCCCGCGGCACCGCGCCGCCGGATTCGCCGGGACTCGACGGTGAGGGCAGCGTCGCCGGCGGTTCGCAGGGACCCACGCTGATCGCATTTCGCGCCTGGGACAGCGACGATCCCGGCGGAGATCTGGACGCCCTGCCCATGCTGTATTACCGCGTGAAATATCCCGGCTGCGCCGGGCCGGACATCGGCGTTGGCGGCGAGCCCACGGACTGCGATTTCCCCGGTTTCAGCATGTGCGACGATTGGACCGGCGCGGCTTTCGTTCAAGCGGGCGACCGGGCTGCGATCGCCGTCGTAGGGCTGAAGGGCAGCACCAACTGCTACTACTGCGGCGATACGGTGGATGACTCGGAATGCGAAGCCGAGCCGCTGCCCGGCGAATGCGACCTGTACTGCAACGAGAGCCGCGGCTACCACTGCGGCCCGTATTCCCGCCAGGTGCTGTTCTACGACACCGGGGAGCTGGGACGGGTCGCCCTGGGCGAAGCCGATCCCTGGAGCGTGCTGCCCTACGCCGTGTGGCAGCCGGAGCAGCTCTACCTGCCCAATCCCTGCTGCTGGAACATGGGCGGCATGGCCTTCGACGCTGAAGGCGGCCGCCTGTTTATCACCGAGCGCGGCCTGGGCGAAGGCGAGCTGAACGCCGCCGTGGTGCATGTGTGGATGGTAAGTGCCGATTAACTGTAGGGGCGATCCCCTGTGAACGCCCATTTCACGGGCAACCACGGGGGGTTGCCCCTACAATTTCACTACA
>JARRPX010000063.1:0-4614 GCA_037382465.1 Anaerolineales bacterium
AGCAGAACGACTCCGGAATGGAAGAATCCACCGTATGCGCCGGCAAAGGGAT
Organism: Anaerolineales bacterium; assembly: GCA_037382465.1. NCBI lineage: Bacteria > Bacillati > Chloroflexota > Anaerolineae > Anaerolineales > Anaerolineales bacterium. The sequence goes on from JARRPX010000063.1 coordinate 53, forward strand.
ATATGAGCGTCATCAAGCCCACGAGCAGGACGAGATAGATCATCGCCAGACGGATCTCTCTTCGTTTTCGAAGCTGGTACACACCAACGACCATAAACGGCCACATGAAAACCAATCCGATTTCGGCGACGAACCTTTGAAGGATCACGCCCAGGGCCCACAATCGAGTCGATAAGATCTCTGCGATTCCTGCCTGCCACCAGCGCTCGGGCGTCAGCTGGCTTGCGGGGTAGTTTACCAAATCGCTTGGTGAAAGCAGCCACAACGTACGCCCTGCTCCTACGGGAATGATGTGCCCTGTCTCGATGAAATTCCGAACGAACCACGGTCCCGTACAGAGAAAGAAACCAAATGCGAGCAACGCGATCGATCTGAGCCTTGTATCTCTGCTCCACCATATCGCTGCAACGGCAGGCAGGAGCAGCAGCACTCCGTCCACTCGAGTGAGATAGCCAAGCCCGGCAAGGATTCCCACCAGAAACCATGTGGACAATTTCGACTGCCGGCTTGCGTCTGCCGCCAGAAGCAGGACGGCACTTCCAATCCAGGCATAAATCGCGAAAGAATCCGTCGTCACGAAGAACGGCACGAAAAAGCCGGAGAAAATGGAGATCAATCCTGCGCTCAACATCAACCGCCGGTTTGCACCGAAACGTCTCGCCAGCGAAACGGCCAGAAGTGGCAGTAGAACGGTGGAAACGATCATAGGCAATTGCGCGGCCCGGAAATCATCGCCGAAAAGAGCCATCGCCCCCGCGGCTACGAGGCTCGTCAGGGGCATCCAGTAAGTATGGGAAGGGTGCGGCAAACCAGATGGGTCATCGAGATAATTCCAGATGAACGGTTCCGAGAATCCCTTGCCGGCCGCCAATTGCCTGGCCGTTACGAAATAATAATCGGCGTCCATGTATCCCGGTGAGGCTACAAACAACGACACGACAAAATAAACCAACACCGCCAGCGCGAGAAGTAAGATTATGTCCCGTCTGCGCATTTCAATCCTGACCCGTCGCTCCCCGTTTGAAATCCAACCGAATCGGATGGACCAACCAGGCAATCGCTCCAACCAGTCCGCCTGCAACGTAGAAGGTAACGAACACGAGAAAGGAAAAGCTCAGTGCTTTTTCGGCGGCCACACCCACTGTACTCATATAAGCCACGATCGTCGCCTCGCGCGTTCCCAATCCGGATATGGAGAATGGCAAGAGTGTGATCAGACTTCCCAATGCAACGCTGAACATGATGACACCATAGTTAACATCGAGCGCCAATGACTTCGATAGAAGAAAACATTGGGTGAAATAGACCCCATACGCGGCAATGGTAAGTCCGGTGCAAACCGCCACGGCCCTCGTTCCCATTTTTAGTAATCCATGACGGACGCCCACCAACCAACCCTCCGGATCGAAGAGTCTCCTGCCGTATTGGCCCAAGCGGCCGGCGGCATTCTGCATCCAGATGAAAGTGCGGTCGTTAAGAAAGAGGATCAGAGGCAGCAGCGTGAGCAGAAAGAACAGGATCATCCACAACCGGTACTGCGGCGTCCCAATCGAAAAGATCGCCGCAACTCCGACGAGCAGCAGGGTATAAAGATCGAAAAGACGATCGGCAAGCACGCTGGAAATCGCCATACCGGATCGGGAATTTACTTCGTCGTGGACATAAAACGCTCTCCCGAATTCTCCCAGACGGCCCGGAGTCAAGAAGCCGATGAAAATACTGGCAAAGTAAGCCAGGTATGCCTCCTTCCAGGGTAAGGAGAGGTTCAACGCGCTCAGGATCACCTGCCAACGTATGGTTTTAATTCCAATGAGAAGAATCAATAAGCATATGGCAAACAGGATCGTTCCCAGATGTGCCTGCTTGAGTGTGTCCAGCAGATAACGCAAATCGAGCTGCTTGAGTAAAAAGACCAACAGGACGATGCCGATCATACGAGGCAGCAGCGATCGGAGTACCCCGCCGATATTCCGCCTGCGCACGTTCGAGCGCCCTTTACCACTCGCTTCCGGCGACATCTCAATACATCCATTCATGAGGATTGAGAAACTACAAGGCCCGACGGCGTCGAATGCCAACTTCGACAGTAAATCACTTTTCGCCTTTTCGGGCGATAATCACGCGGCGAAGACCGAGGAGCGGCATCAGCCACTCCCTCGTCCGATTTTCGATCCACTCTCCGATCCGTATCAGCCATCTCGGACCGCCCGGAATGAGAACGGTCGTTTCGACGTTCTCGATTTCGAAGCCGGCATCGACGATCATCGACTGCAATCTGGCGAGTCGAATGAATCGATGCGGACCTTCAGAATGGTGCAGCTTGAAGATCGCAGCGAGCGCATGAACCGGCTCCCACAACACGTTCGGCGTCGTAAGGATGAGCGAGCCTCCCGGTCTGGTAAGGCGGCCGATTTCCCGGATCAAACGGGCCGGATCGGGAAAATGCTCAACGGTTTCGAAACACAGAACGGCATCGAATGTCTCGTCCTCGAATGGAAAAGCGTAATCGAGGATTTTCTGCCAGACAAAATCCTGCAACCCACTCTGACGCAGCCGTTCCACACAGATTTGACCCATGCGGTCAGATACATCGGCACAGACGGCCGAACCCACCTTTTCGTTTTCGAAGAAATACGCTGTTCCGTTTCCGGTGCGCGCGCAGAAATCCAGGACCTGGGATCCAGCCGCGAGGTCACTCAATCTCAAACCATCTATGAAACGGCGAAAGTAGGAATAAGTCCCTTCATTGATCTCGTCGTAGTCTTCCGTTGCATCCCAATGGCGTCCTACGTCCTCGAAGGTCCAATCCTTACGCCGCCAATGTTCGATCTCTTCCTTGATTCGTCCGATGAAAGAATTTTCCGCTGCAATTTGTTCCATGAGCACCACACGTTTCCCAGATGATTTCAGATCGTCCGGTGATATCAGCGATCTGATTGCGTCGATGGATCGATTCGGAACGTCATCGTCCGCAAACCACTTCTCTTCGTCGGTTTGGATATGCGTTTCCAGGCCTTCCTCAGTACGTCGAACAACGGTCCGATCAGCTTTAGCGGTATACGTTCGACCAGATACCTCGCCAACCGGGAGTGGCCGGCGAGAAGGATTCCCGAAATGAAGATTTCAACTAATTTGCGTACGATGGATATGTGTTCGGGAGCGTATCCGTATTGGGGAACGGCGCGGCCGAAGCGTCGACGCCAGGCCATGCGGATGAACGTTCCGCGTTTCTTGAAATCGAGCATATGACCGTGCATCGCCAATGCAGCGTCTAACGATAATTCATCGAGCGCCAGCAGACCCCTGTCCTTCATCTCTTTCAGCAATCGAGAGCCCAGCTCTGTACGGGCCAGGACGACAGAGAAGCCGCCGCCTCGTTCTTCGAGTTGGGGATTCCAGGCATCGCCAACGGAAATGTCTGTCAACTCGTTCGTAAAATCGACGCTCAGCAGCGTGCTCTTCGTGAGATAGAAGGGGATCAAGTAGTTGTAGTAGAATTTGTTCTCCCGCAGGATTTCGCCGCTCTTCAATTTAATTTGCAGGCAGCCCGGCCATTCCCCCTCCCGGTAACGGAGCTCCGCAATGTCTTCCAGCTTTTTTGCGCACTTCGATCGTAAATAGCTGCGAATCGAATCCAGATACATGATCGTTCCCACGTACGGACCAATGACATATTCGATCTTCTTTGCGCCTGCGTGTCCCAGACGCTGTAATTGCCGGATCGCCGCCACCTGATCCGGCAAGCCAACGTACGCCAGGCGTCCGTCGAAGGATTCGACTTCAGCGAGGATAGTGTTCACCGGAACCGGTACGTACACGCTCTGCGCAGCCGCTTCGATCTCCTCCGCTGTCCGGGCAATCATCGGAGTGGAGAGCCAGGCTTCGGGGGAACCATGCTGCAGCACGATGCCGCCGTCGATCAGATCGTTCTCAAGCAGATAGAGCAGCGTTTGGGTGATCACGCCTCCTGAAGATCCGCAGCGCCGGATTCTAGGAATTAAGGAATACCCGAGGAATATCTGGCGATATGCGCCGATCAACCAATTATGAGGCAGGCCATCGAAAAACCAGCGGAAGAGCTGCGGATAATTGATACCCAATCCGGGACACGCCTGGTAAGCGAGCTCGGTCAACGTCGAGCTGTCGTCTCGCTGCGATACCGGAAGCGGCCCACTGCCTCCGCGTACCATGTCGATGTTTCCACCGGACAATCCCGCGCACGTTCCGCAATGGGTGCACAAGCCGCGCTCGACGACCTCATCTCGCAAGCGTCGATACACGTCGCTCGATTCGCTCCTAGTAGACTCGGTCACTGTCTCGCCTTCTCGACAATCGATCCATGAACGACGTGAGCCGAAAATGCCCTACTAAACTCATAGACCCGCGATGAATAACAGACATAGATTTTCGTCAATCTTCGGGTCTGTGGAAGGAAGGCAAACGGCGGTCCATCAACTCTGCAAGCAGTCCGAGTACACCGACTTGGACACCGGTCATGAAAATGACAACTGCGGATGCATCCGCAAGCCGGCCGAGGACGATCGTCGAAAATACGGCCCAGG
>JARRPX010000063.1:4647-20181 GCA_037382465.1 Anaerolineales bacterium
GACTTTCCCACGCGTTGGAAGTATGAAATTGGGATGTACTCAACGATGTATCCGTTGGTCAACATGGCCAACGTGATCGTCGTGGTAAACGAAAAACCGCCGGGCAGCATGTTGAAAAATGGAAGAGAGGCATCCTTCCGAAAAACACGAAGACCCGAGTTCAGATCCGGGATCGGAATGCCCGCCACGAGTTCCGCCAATTTCCGAATGAACCACTTTGCCGGCCGGCGCAGAAGTGGAATGGACACGTTTTCTCCCACCCTCGCGCCTACTACCATGTCACAATCGCTGTGGGTCAACCGCTCTACGATTTCAGGAATTTGATCGACGGGATACGTTCCGTCCGCATCCGTAATCAAGAGGTTCTCGAATTTAGCGTGCCGGATCCCGGTCTTCAGCGCCGAGCCATAGCCCCGGTTGCGAGAATGACGAAGCACTTTCGTATTCGAAATTCCTTCCGCGACGGCGAACGTATCATCATCAGAGCCGTCATCGACCACGATCACTTCGTAATCCCAGCGCCGCTTCTGAAGAACTTGATGTATGCGTTCCAGAACGGGCCCGATGCCTCCTTGTTCGTTGAAAGCAGGAACGATGACGGATACGGCGGATGAGATCGCATCGTCCTTCTCACGGGTGGAGGAATTCGTAGGATTTCCCATTTCAGACATACGTCACCTTTTCGTAAAATGGGCGCATAGACACCGCTCATTCCCAAGTGGTTGGTGATATTTCGTACAGCGTGTACGCATCATGATATTCATGAACCAGCCGAAGCTGCTCTTCTCGAAATCGTTCCAGTTCTTCCCAGTCTTCCGGTTCCAGCAGATTATTTGTTTCCCTCACCAATCCAACGCCGAAGTCGTAGATAAGCACGTGTGAATACCCTTGCGATCGTAAGAAGGAGGCGATCTCGTTTGCATCTCCAATGGTGCGCATCAAATACCACCAACGATCCAAAATCACATCCGGCGAACAGGGAATCATGCAGTAATAAGAGCGAGGTTCCCAGAACATCGCCACGCTCGATCCCCGAGAAAGTGAATTAATGTCATGCATTACGGGTCCAAACCAACCAAGCTGTTCCGTCAGGTAATCTTCTTTTGTTTGAAACCCGGACAACACTCGAATGGGGCTGGCTTTTGCAAAAAATAAGACTTCGGTAACTGCGACCAGGAGTAAAACAAAGATGACAAGACGCTCCATCAGCCATCCGATTTCGATCGATCGAAAACGGAGCCGCCGAATAGCGTCAAACCCGAAACATGCCAATACAGCAAGTGCAGGAAAAATCACGTAATAATGGCGCGTTCTCGTGAGCGCTGAGGCAAATTGTGAACCCGATGCCCAGACGAACCAGGCACATAAAGCCACAACTACCAATCTCACGATGCACTTCTTGTTTTCCTGGCTGAAAGATCGCCAGCCCAAAATCACTCCCGGAATGAGTGCCAGGAACAATGGAGAAATGCTCGTGTTGAATTTGGGACCTCCCTCGATACCCATAATCGCACCTTCGAATGGAAGCAGAAATGGGTCGAAAACCGTTCGAGCATACGTCTCGCCTTGATAGAACGACAATCGTAAATCATCCATGTCTTTTCCATCAAAGAAAAACGGATAGACCGGATTCCCCGTCAATGCATAGTTTTTTGTCAGCCACGGCGCGACAACGATCAGGGAAGCAGAGACGAACAGCAATACGGGGATCACGAGAGATCGCCACGATCTCGACCATGCCGGAATCTCTGTCGATCGATTCCTCGCCTTTGTCCTGTCGGAATCTGGTTCCAGAACAGTATGCGTTGGTAGCGATTGGTTCCACACGACGAATAGATAGACCACTCCGATGGGAAGGATCATCCCTGCCGTGTATTTCGTACTGAATGCCAGCCCTGCGAAAATCCCCGCCAGAGCAGCCCAGCCCCATCTCCTCGTCTGATAATAATGTTCCAGAACGACGATCGTTGCCAACCCGAAGAAAAGTACCCATACATCGACGTATGCCCAACTTAATCCCCGGGAGAGACTTGCACCCGAGAGTAAAATGGCAGGAGCGATCCAACGAAATTCCCTGCCTGCTTTTCGCGCAGCAAAACCTCCCATTCCAAGCACTGCGATCACCCCGACAGCCCACCCCAACGTCGCAGCAGTTGAGCCGGACCGCAAAGCAATCGACCAGGTAAACATCATTTCAGCCAACTGCGGGAAACCACTGAAGAGATTGTCGCTGAGATGGACGATCTTCCCAATCTCCAAATACCGTTGCGGCAGCGCCAGGTGATAAGCGAGACTGTCCCATTTCAAAGGCGGCGCAAGTGCCTGCAGCGCCGCGATCGCGATGAGAAACAGGACCAGCAAACGCGATGCCTTCTCCACAGCACTACTTGGCGGATCGCTCCGGAACGCCTTCAACCATCCGACGAGCCACTCTGAGATGGGTTTTATAAGGAGCAGCACACCGAGTCCCAACGCGGCCCAGGCCTGCCACACCCCAATGAAGCCGAACAAACCGGCGAGTAGAACGGCGATACTTAATAAACCCATGCCGACGCCCACCTGCAGCGCGGCATTTTCTGCCGGCGAGAAAGGAAGTCGTTCGCCGAAGATCAAACGCCCCAACCCGCCCGACAATGCTACAAGCGTACATGCGAGCAGTAAATCTAAAACGGCCATGATTGGCGCAGGAGTTTGGCCACTTGGCCAGATCTTGTGAACCCAGAAATAGGCCGCGAGAACCCCCTCCATCCAGAGCAGCATCAAAAATATGGGAACCAAGCCGATCGTTCGATTTCGCGCATCACTTTCGAAACGATCCACGGAGGTTCCTTCTTCGTTAATTCGGCTTTTCAACTCACCTGGTTCTCGAGACACTTTTCATTCACTCCCTCGAGGGCAATCCCTAGAAAAAAGGATTGATCGAGAAATTATAGGTCGGGTTCGGTCAAGAAACCCTCGAACGGGAGCTTCTCCGGGCGGATCGCCCACCAGCGGACCCACAGCAATCCAATGAAAGTTAATATCGGTAATGGAAGATACATGACCAGACTTTCGTCGGTTTCGGTTACGGTTGCCAGGAACAAAGCCCACATTCCGATAAACAATACGAGCAGTACGATTACGACGGTATACGTGCCGCTGCGTTTCCAACGCTTTACCCAACTGCCGAAGATGATGCACAGTGCCGGCAGCATTACGACGTAATTCGTCGTTGCGGTCCGAAAGGCGATCAAGTTGGTTATTACGATGGTCAATGCCGCAGTCCATTGAAACCAGTGATCACCTTTCCGCCAAGCCAGGGCCCATTCCAGACCCAGGTAAAGGACGAACACGACAGATAAAACCGATGTGATCCGGTCCGAATACACGGGAAATAAACTTGCGATGATCGCGACGGGTTGTCCGGGCTTCGTATAGGCTGCATAGTCCATGATCTGCCAGATCCAGCGCAGCGGCCAATCGGGCATCAGGGCGAGTGATGCAGCGAACAGCGCGGTCTCCGCGCCTGCTGTCCAAAGGATCAGACTCCAGCGTTTCTGCGAGATGGCCCATAAAATCACGAATGGGATCAGCAGGATAGACATCTGCGGCTTCATCGTCGACAAAGCCAGCAGTACGCCGCCAAGCGAATCGTTTTTGTGGCGGATGGCCAAAAGGGCACCAATCATGAAGGCGGCATTAACGGCCGCAAACTGTCCAAGAAAGATCGTCCGCACACCCGGATACCAAAAAATGGAGAACCCCATGAGCAGCGCCATCATCCCGACACCCGGTTTCCAGTTGGCGATCCGTAGCCCCATAATGAGTAGAATTGGGAGGACGATCACCAGCAGTGTGGTCATGATCGTGCGCGCGATTGGATAGGGAAGCAGACCAAACGGTCCAAAGAACAGCATGGAATACAACGGGTAATAGAAATGTGCCAGGCTCTCCCCTTTTGTCGGATCAGCCGGCCGCCCGTAAAAGGCCAACTGCGCGGCGAGGCTTACCTCTTCGTCATAGGGATTCGCATTTTCCGTTAACCAATAATGAGCTCCCGTCCAGCGCGCGAGGAAATCATTGCCACCCGGATTTTCGATCGCCAGACGGTAGCTGACAAACAACAAGCCTGCCAACACGATCGGTACCAGAATCCATATCAGCTTTCTCTGCCAACCGATCAACAAAGATCGCAAAGCCCACCTCCACAAACCGGGGAGAATATCCCTGTCATCTCCACCCGTAGACCTTCAAGGTATACCCGCCGCATCCGCTAGGGCTCTTTTCCATGCGTGAGCACCACCGCGGCGTCGTCTTCGTATCTGATTTCCCAACCGGAGAGAACCAACACCTTTGCCAGAGGCGATCCCCTTTCCAGCAGCGCAACTTCGATGTTCCAATCTGCAAGGATATCTTGCCAGCCCGGGTCCGCTCGCCAAGCCGTGATGTAGTCTTCCAGAATCTCATCGTTGAACAAATCCGTCCGGCCATCAACAAAACTCAGCCATTCCGGATAGAGCTTCCAGATGACGTACCCGCCCCAATTGTAAGAGTTGAATAGATTTCCGTACAAATCGTCATCGCGTATCGCCTGCACGGCGAGGACGGGATTGTGTTCGGAAATCGCCTCCCGGATCGATTCTTGATTCAACGGCAGCATGATCTTCACGCCGGCAGCGAGAATCATGAATCCCAGAATGACCAGGTTGAGCAGGCGAGCGACTTTCTCGGGAACCTGCCTGCCCTGTTTTCGGCGTTGGATAAACGGTCGAATGGCGGCATAACCGTGCTTGCACAGGAAAGGCGCCGCGACGAGGGCGAAGAGCGCGATGTTACGCGCAGCCACGAGACTCAAATATGTGAATCCGATCACGAGGATCAACGACGCCCAGGTAACTTCCTTTTTGGAAAAAGCGAGACTCGCCAGCAAGAGCAAGATCATCCACAGAAAAGGTTGGGTTTCGAGATGATGGAAATTCGGTGACTGCCATTCTTGAATGAAATCCTGCAGGGCACCGACGGAAACAGTCTTGAAAGGGTACAACAGCATCTGAGCGCCGTTCGGATTGAAAACCACTGCCGCAGCACAGGCAAAACCTGTACCAATCCACACCAAGAAAGAACTGCGATGTTGGAGCCATGCGGTTTTGAATGATGCACCTTTACGGACAACTTCATCGACGGCCTCCATGATCTCACCGAAAAGAAAACTGAAGATAAAGATGAAACCGATGGCAAAGCCGCCGTGCAGATTGGTCCACAACGCCATGAGTACCGGGAGTAGTGAAACCAGGCGGTGGTTACCCTGGCGGACTTTCGATAGGAGTAGGAAAAACCCTCCTGCAAGTGCAAAACTCATGATCTGCGGTCGAGCGGACCAATAGACGGCCGAAACGGAAGCAGCAAGGAGCATCGTGCCTGCACGCATCAATGGGGGTCCCTGCAGCAGCGGCCAGATGAAGGCAAACGCCATCACGACGAACAAAGCCGTCAGCAAGATCAAACCTTGATAGCCCAACCACTCGTAGGTACCGTACAAGATAATTTGCGCGAGCCAGCCCGGGTAGTTCCATGGTTGTCCTTGCCGCGTAAGCGAAAAGGGGTCTTCGCGGATGATCTCGCCGGTCTCGACGATGACCTTCCCTGCAGCCAGATGCCACCAGGTGTCGCTGTCGATGGAAATACGCACAGCCATGGTGAAAATAGCCAGAAAAGTAAAGCAAAGCACCAAACGGCGAAAACTCACCGGAGCACCTCATTCATCGGTAGGCAGCGATCCATCCAGCAACCATGGCGCATTCATGTCTTCAATATGCAACGCAGGTTCGAGATTATAAAATATATGATAATCTCCGATGTGGACTTCGAGCCAATGGATGTCTCTCTCGTAAAATTCGTTGCGAAGAAATTTATCCAGCGGATCGTGGTTGGTCGTGATATATGCGACCCGACCGGCAGCGGCAACCTGTTCGTCGTAGGACTCGTATCGATCGTCCCTGGGTGTGTAGCGAAAGTCAAGATGATACGGCAGTCTGGGTACGTAGATTAAACGTTCCTCGGACAGAAATGCCAGTGGATAAGCCACCCAATAATTGCTGTACCCCCGCGTTTCGTCCTGCCGGGTAAGGAATTCGATCAACGTATCATCGTATCGGTGATCGATCCAGGTTATGGCATTAAATTGCGTCGTGATTCCGGGAGGGTTTCGCAGAGCAGTCTGCAAGTTACCCCAGAGATTGTAGGAAAGAATCCCCAGGATGAGCACCACACACCACTCTTTCCGGATCGCCAATCTCCACTTGACCAGAAACTCGGCGGCGAACAACGACAGCGGCACGGCGAGAGGAATAAAATAGCGCCCGGAAGGATCCGCACCGAAGGGCGTGAGAATGTAACCCAGAATCAGGCATACACTGACGCCCAGCAGTAGCATTTTCCCGACTTGTCTTCCTCCCGTCCTTTTCATTGCCGCAATCGTGGTGGCGCTTACGAACAGCCAGAACCCCAGCGCAAAAGGCAGCAGCGGAAGTGCAAGCCAGCGGGCATCCCAGGGCGGTCGCAGACCGAAGATCACGCTCGTGCCCAGGAGGGTGAAATAACGAATGCGGCTGAGGATAACTCCAAGCGGAGTGCCCGAAGACACCCCAGCTATTGCCGAACCCAACAGTTCATCGAACAGTTGGCCGGGGCCATGCGAGATTGCCCATGTAACCCAGGGCAGCGCGCCGATCACTGCCGAGAGTGATAGCAGCGTCAGACGAAGGATCGTCTCCCGTCGGCGAGGGTGTTTGGACGCCTTCCAGAGAATGTAGATACCGCAGGGCAGGCTATAAATCAGCGTCAATCCGAAAGTCCAGAAGCCCAATCCCGCAAGCGCGCCCCACAACACATAAAGCCGAGACGAATCCGGTGATTCATCGATTTTCAATGTGAGGATGAGGATCAGGTTGCCGATCAACAGCGCCTCTCCATACCCACCCAGTGAGACGGTCGTATACAAGGTGACATTCACTGACGGTATGGCCATGAGTAAACCCGCCGCCCAAGCGGCCCACCGAGAGCGATAAATTTGCCAACCGAGAACCATCGTCGTCACCACGGTGCCGGCGTACAACAGTACCTGCACGATACGGATGGCGAGCACATGCTTCCCGAGGACAACCATGGCGAGCGCGACGAGAGTGGCATCCAGGCTTCCCATATACGCCTGTCCATAAAAGAAGGTTGGCCAATGCCCATCCAGGATGTGCCTGGCCATTAGCCCGACGATCGCTTCGTCGGCGTTGAATGGGAAGGCATCCATTGCCAGCAGAACGACTTTAAAGCCCACTGCAATACCGAGAACGGCCAGACAGACTGCGATGCCCGAAACCCTCGGATTCAAACGCTTTCCCACCTCATCCTGCCTCTGTATAATCCACGCATGAGTCTTCGTCGCTTCCTGACACCACAGACGATCGTTTTCATCCTTTCGTTTGTCGCCCGGATTATTCCAGGGCCGCGCACGATCGACGACGCTTTCATCACCTTTCGCTACGCGCAGAACATGCTTTCCGGTCACGGACTGGTCTACAATCCGGGTGAAGCCGTATTGGGAACGACGACACCAGTTTACGCACTCCTCATGACCGGTTTGGGCCTGCTGGCCGGTGGCCCACACGCCCCATTCCCAGCCATTGCGGTCATCGTCAACGCACTCTCGGACAGTCTGACGTGCTGGCTGCTGGTGAAGCTCGGGGAGACACTGGGCCATCGACGTGCCGGACTGTCAGCAGCGATCGTTTGGGCCATCGCCCCGTGGTCGGTGACGTTCGCCATCGGCGGCATGGAGACGAGCCTTTTCGTACTCCTGATCGTGTCAACATTTTACTTACATTCGACAAACAGGCCAATTTGGGCCGCCTTGACGGCAAGTTTCTGCCTGCTGACCCGCCCTGATGCGCTGCTGTTCATCATACCCCTCGTGATCGAACGTCTCCGACAAATCGCCATACATCGGCATGGCGTTCTAAGATCCCCCCGAGCGACGCTGATCGAAATCTCGGCCTTCTGCCTGCCAGCCGCAAGCTGGGCCGTCATCGGGTTCATGATATACGGGAACCCCATTCCGAACTCGATCCTCGCCAAAGTTGCAGCCTATCGTCTCCCCTCGGATGCCGCGCTTACACGTCTGCTGCAGCATTACGGTACACCATTCCTCGGCCAAGAAATTCTTGGAAACTGGTGGATCGGAGCAGGGTTTCTCATTTTCCTGACTTTATACCTGAGCGGAGCTGTGGGATCGCTCCGAAAGACACCGCGAGCCTGGCCTTTATTCGTGTTCCCCTGGGTCTACTTCATCGTTTTCGCCATCGCAAATCCGCTCATCTTCCGCTGGTACCTGACCCCTCCGCTACCGATTTATTTCCTGGGAATTTTCATCGGGATCGAAAGAATTGGCGAGCATTGGAAACATCCTGTCTTACTCATTATCGCGACAAGTCTCGCATTGACTTCCACGATGTTCGGATGGACGCTGCATCCCGATCACGGGCCAGAAAATCCCGCCCCGAAAATGGCCTACATCGAATTGGAGCTCTTGTATCAGAAGGCGGCACGAAATCTTAAGGAGCGCATCGAACCGGATCAGATTCTCGCGGCGGGCGATATTGGTGCGCTGGGCTATTACACCGGCGCCCACATGCTGGATACGATTGGATTGATAACCCCGCAATCCCTTTCCTTTTACCCCATCCCGTCTTCCGAGTACGTGATCAACTATGCCATTCCGGCAGATTTAATCCTGGAAACCGAACCCGATTACTTCGTCACGTTGGAGGTGTATATACGAAATACACTGCTTGCCGATGAGAGATTCGAGGAGCGCTATCTATTACTCGAGCGGTATCAAACGGACATCTACGGCAGTCGAGGTATGTTGATCTATCAGCGAGTTCCTCTGCAATGAGAAGGCATGCACGAGTGCTCATCGGTCTGTGCTTACTGGTCATCTACGCCATCTGGGTTTCCCTCGGCGTGGATCGAGTGCCGTTTCATCCGGATGAAAGTTCGCTGCTCTATCAGAGCCGGGATTTCGAACTATGGCTGACCGATCCGCTTTCGCTTGCCTGGGATTCCACAAACCCCGATGACTACGACCAGGTATACAGGGCACTGAACGCCCCACTGACGAAGTACGTCCTCGGAATTGGGCGGCGGATCATGGGCTACGGTCCCGAGGCCGTATCGACGGACTGGGATTGGTCGAAGACCTGGCAAGAAAATAAAGCGTCCGGGGCTCTTCCCGAAGACAAGCTGCTTTTCGGAAGCCGATTAAGCATAACGCTGCTGCTGCCGTTCAGTCTACTGCTGATCTATCGCAGTGGCTGTATATTAAAAAACAAACGGATGGGATACATCGCGGCGTTCCTGCTTGCCACGAATGCCCTCATCTTGCTTCACGACCGAAGAGCGATGGCGGAAGGCGTGCTGACGTTTGGCGTGTGTCTGGCGATCCTGGGCATGCTCGAGGCCGATCGCAGACCTTGGCTCGCCGGTTTGGGCGCAGCATTGGCGACGATGGCGAAATATTCGAGCGCTCCGCTGCTGTTGGTCAACTTCCTGGCCTGCGCCTTGATTCCGTCTCAAGAGACTTCGAAATACGCAAAGATCATTAAAAACCTGCTCATCTTTACGCTGGTTGCAGCGATCACAATGTTCATCCTCAGTCCGATCGCATGGACGCATCCGATTCAGGCGCTGTCGCAAATCTGGAACACTCGTCAGGAATTCGTTCGACAGCAGGTGAACACACTCCGGATACTGATGCCCGGCCACATACCGGAGACGCCGCCTGCGAGAGTCGCGGTCATGCTCGGTCATCTGTATCTGACTCCGCTTCAGTTCGAGGAAGTCGGCAATTATCATCCGCAAATCGCTGCAATGAGTGAGGCGTATTTGTCCAACCCCATTCACTCCTTGTTGCGAAATGCTGTCGGCGCCGGATTGGCACTGTTCCTGACAATTCTGGGTATCGCTGCGGGTATCCGCTGCACAAGCACCCTAAAAGATGGCTACGCGAAACGAAATCTCATGCTGCTCCTTGCGGCAACCGCACTTCAAATCCTCGCCCTGCTGGTTGCAAATCCACTACCCTACCAACGCTATTGGATTCCCGTGGTGCCTTTTATCATTGTCTGGATGGCCTACGGCGTTGAAGAGATCGTTTCTATAACAAAAAAACAGGCCGCTCAACCAACCAGCGACCTGCCAGAAAATCAATAGGATTACGGTTACTCGCGCAAGTAATCGACCAATTTGCGACGATGGCCTGGATGGCGCAGCCGGTTCAGCGCTTGGGCTTCAATTTGGCGTACGCGTTCACGGGTTACGCCCATCTTGCGGCCCACTTCTTCCAGCGTGTAGCTCTGACCATCCATGAGGCCATAGCGAAGCTGCAGGATGTGGACTTCTCGCGGGGGAAGATTGGTGAGTACGTCCCGCAAATGCTCCTTTAATAAATTGTGCATCACGGCTTCAGGCGGCGCCGGAGAATCGCTGTCCTCGATGAAATCTCCCAGCTCCGAATCTTCTTCCTCGTCCGTGGGTGTTTCCAACGAAAGTGGTCTTCGTGCCACCTGGATCATGTTCTCGACCTTCTTGGGGGTCACATCCAGTGCTTGTGCGAGTTCCTCCGTCGTCGGATCTCGTCCCAATTCTTGTGTCAGCTGATGCGACACGCGCAGCAACTTATTGATTTGATCCCCCATGTGAACCGGAACGCGAATAGTACGCCCCTGGTCTGCGATCGCCCGCGTGACGGCCTGCCGAATCCACCAGGTGGCGTAGGTGGAGAATTTATGTCCCCGGCGATAATCGAACTTCTTTGCCGCCCGGATCAAGCCGATGTTACCTTCCTGGATCAAGTCCAAAAAGGGAACCCCTCTGCGCATGTATTTCTTGGCGACGCTGATCACCAGCCGGGAATTGGCAGTGATAAGATGCTCCCGCGCGGCCCAACCGTCCTCGATCAGTGTTTGGTATTCTTTTCGCTTCTTCAGGGAGACGGTGGACTCTGCAAGTTTTTCTCTCGCTTTTCGGCCTCTCTCGATACGCTTCGCCAACGATACTTCTTCCTCCGCCGTCAGCAAGGGGACGCGCCCAACTTCCTTCAGGTAGAGACCCACCGTATCGTCAGTATCCACAGCGGAAAGGTAGTTTTCTTCTTCCAGAGCTTCGGTCGACCCGTTCTGATCCGTTGATTCGGCGTCCGGACTTTCAACTCCGTTGTCTTTGCTTTCGTCATCGAGGATTTTCACACCCGCGCTGATGAGCGCCGCGTACGCATCCTCGAGTTGATCGATGTCGCGTTCCACTTCCGGAAAGATCGTGAGGATATCGTCAATCGTCACGTATCCGTGTTCTTTCCCTAGCTCGATGAGTTGGCCAATCCCGGGATGCTCCTCCTCGGAGTATAGAGTCACATCATCGTTGGAATCGAAACGCATTTCGAGGTCAGCCTGGTTGTCGGCCGGCCTCTCGCGTCGATTATTCTGCCCGGTGACTTTATTGTTCTTTGTCATTTCCACTCTCGATATTCATATCGTTCAAAAACAACACGCTCCCAATCTATACGGACGAAAAGTTATGTTCGTTTCTTTTTTTATACCGCGTAATCAAACGGGTGTGGACACAATTCAACCGCTACAATGTTCTTGATCCATACATTTCAAATCGACGACGATGACATCGCTTCGAATGTCGGAAGTCAATCTGCAGGTTGAGTGTGTTTGCCGACGTTGAAATACGATTGATTCGCGGCCAATAGCATCTTAGGATGGTCGAGGCAATGACAATTATTTCTTCACCAACCCGCCGCAACGCAGGATACTTCAAAAGTTCCTTATCGGCTCACACCGCACATCATGATAATGGCTTTAAAATTGATCCGCTTACCCCCTATACGAATTTCTTACCTGCGTTTAAAGCCGGAAATTGGTGATGAATTTCGCACTGCATATCTGTATGGTTAAAATACCACACAAAAGCCATTCTCGATAAGCGTTATGCGATTGATTTACTCCTTCTAAACTCGTGCTTCCAGCCCAACCATGTGAATGATCGGAACGGTACTCTCCGATTTGCGACAGAAAATCCAACCTTCCTATCAGAATCGAACTGCGATTCCAGAGCACACTATACAAAATATCGAGCCCGTGAGTCAATAGGCTATTTCCAACTCCTGTATCAACACGATCATCGGCCAGAAGTTACGCATGTGTTGGGCGTTAGCGATTGCTAAATTTGCTTGACAGCATCCGCAACGACTTTTAGAATGAAAACTCCCGTTCCCCAACATCTATATTTAGGAGGAGTCTAATTCAATGTTCACAATGGAAGGTCTAACGCTGTTCGAACAAATCGCGGTTTGGGGGGTATTGGGGGTGGCGATCCTTGGTCTGCTTTACGCAGTATTTCTGCGCGCCCAGGTACTACGCGAAGATAAAGGGACCGATCGTATGCAGGAGGTTTGGAACGCAATTCGGACGGGAGCCGACGCCTACCTGCGCAGACAATTGAAGTCGATCCTGCCCTTAATTTTCATATTGACGATCGCACTTTTTCTTTCCGTATATATCGTCGAACCTTCTCCGGAAGCCATGGAACGCTTTACCGGCAGGAGTGAGGATGAAATCCGCCTGTTGGTCGGTATCGGCCGCGCATTCGCATTCATGTTGGGCGCCGGCTTCAGCCTTTCCGTCGGCCAAATCGGCATGCGCATGGCGGTTCAAGGTAACGTACGGGTGGCTTCCGCGGCGAGAGGGTCGTTCGGGGACGCACTACGCATCGCCTACCGCTCCGGAACGATCACCGGCATGTTGACGGACGGTTTGGGATTGTTCGGTGGGACGCTGATATTCATCGTCTTTGGGATCGCGGCCCCCGATGCCCTGCTCGGGTTTGGTTTCGGTGGGACGCTCTTGGCCTTGTTCATGCGAGTGGGAGGCGGCATCTACACCAAGGCCGCCGACGTCGGAGCCGATCTGGTAGGAAAAATCGAAGCGGGAATCCCCGAGGATGACCCCCGCAATCCGGCCGTCGTTGCCGACCTGGTCGGCGACAACGTAGGGGACTGCGCCGGAATGGCGGCTGACATTTTCGAATCTTACGAAGTCACGATCGTTTCCGCGCTGATCCTTGCCCTCGCGCTGTGGCACATCACCGGCGATTTGCATTGGATCATCTACCCACTCCTCGTTCGAGGCATCGGCGTACTCTCTTCGATCTTCGGAACCTACGCAGTAAAAAGTTCACCGGGCAAGAGCGGAGACGCCATGAAATCCATCTTCCGTGGTTTCCTCACCTCGGCGGCGATTTCCATCGTCAGTTTCCTCGTGCTGGCATACTTTTACCTGCAGGAAGTTCCAGGCGGCTGGTGGCGACCGTTTGCGGCGACCACGGTCGGCGTTCTCCTGGCCATCGCAATCGACCGTCTAACGGAGTATTTCACCAGCAGCCACAACGCTCCGGTGCAGGAAATCAAGAAAGCCACGGACACCGGAGCCGCGACCACGATCCTCTCCGGCCTCGCCATCGGCTACGAATCGAGCGTCTGGTCCATCCTCGTCATCGCTGTCACGATCTTTTCCTCGATCTTGATTTTCGGCACGATCCCGGGAATCGAGGGGAGCGATCAGGTCACGTACATCCTGTACGGTGTGGCCATGACCGGCATCGGCATGCTGACTCTCACGGGTAACAACGTGGCCATGGACTCGTTCGGGCCGATTTCCGACAACGCCAACGGCATCGGCGAAATGTCGTGGCAGGACATGAGCGACCAGGATACGGCGCAGGCCAAGCAAATCATGGCCGATCTCGACGCCGTAGGCAACACGACCAAAGCCATTACAAAAGGCGTTGCCATCGGCTCGGCCGTCATCGCAGCCGTGGCTCTGTTTGGCTCATATATCGTCGACGTGAGCCGTGCGCAAGCCACGCTTTTGGTTCCCTTGGCTGAACGCATCAGCAAGATCGGGATTCGTGTCGACACGCCCAAGGTCTTCGTCGGCATGCTGATCGGCGGCGCGCTGCCGTGGTTGTTCTCATCGTTCGCCATCAACGCCGTGAGCCGGGCGTCTGCGCTTATCGTGGAAGAAGTACGCCGACAGTTCAAACTCGGCGTGCTCGAGGGAAAGAGTGAACCGGACTACAATCGACCCGTCGGTATCGCCACGTCCGCCGCACAAAAAGAGCTCATCTCCCTGGCATTGCTTGGCGTGGTCACCCCGATCGTGGTCGGGTTGGTTTTGCAGGTCGAGGCCCTTGGCGGTTTCCTTGCAGGCATCATCCTCTCAGGACAACTGCTCGCCGTGTTCATGAACAACGCAGGCGGCGCCTGGGACAATGCCAAGAAGGCGATAGAAGACGAACCATCCGATCCTGCCAACAACACCGGGAAAGGCTCGGAACGGCACACGGCCAGCGTGATCGGCGACACGGTCGGCGATCCGATGAAAGATACCGCCGGTCCCGCTTTGAACCCCATGATCAAGGTCGTAAACCTGGTCTCCGTGATCATTGCGCCGATTGCGGTACAGTACAGGACCCTGAACCTTGGCGTCATCAGCGTCGTAGCCGTGCTCGTGCTGCTGCTGGTTTGGGCAATCTACCAGAGCAAGCGCACTGCACCGAGTATAATCGACAGCTCGGAGGAAACATTGTAGAAACGGCATCACCTGCGTATCGAGAAGAAAAGGCTCGGCCTGTGCCGAGCCTATTTTCTTTGATTTCGGAAAGTTCAACTCATAAAACGAAAAGGATGATTCTTGGAGTTGTCTACTTCGTCTTGCTTGTGGTCCAATCAAGGACATCTTGGGCGATATCATCTTGACCAAGCTCGTGAAGTGTATCCACCAATATATACATTGATTCGCGCATCTGCATTGTGAAGACCCCATCTTCGAGCTGTGGGACGAGATCGAAGGGAAGCGGCAATCTGTGATAAACCCCTATGTAATAATTCTTCGAAAACGGATGGTTTTTCGACCTTGCGGGGGTCGAGATTATGCTGCAGATTATCGAGTAAAAAAAGGAACCCGAGGGTGAACATCAAGTATCTAAGAACAACTTCGAGACCTTGAAAGGGCAGTAGTGATGTGGGAATGGATACAACTTGTTGAATCAGAATCAGCACAAGCGGCACAATAAATTTCGGGATCGAGAAGGTGTCCCGATTTTTACCCGTACGGGCTAACCATTGGAGGAAAAGTATCAGATACGATCCCCGAACCAGATAATCCACTTGTGGAGTCCCACTCCCGAACCATTCGAACACCACAAGTCACAGGAATATAACAACGGAAGAATCTGGTAAACTACCCAGTGTTTAATTCTGCGCACAAATATCTCCGGGATAGATGTTCATCTTGCCGGGCTTAGCGAATGTAGCCAAATACCGAAATCTGTCGGTCAGAAACAACCCATACTTATTCAGGCACGAGTAACGCTTACAAAATCGTGCAAAGTGATACTTGCCCACGATATCAACCTCATTATTTACACGTAATTTCATAG
>JARRPX010000064.1 GCA_037382465.1 Anaerolineales bacterium
CTCGCTTCTTGATAAAGCTTACATCAATGTTTATGTGAACGAAACTCGGATCGGTGAGATTAACCTGAATGACAGTGCATATCTAGTGATCGATACCTATCCCGACAAAAATTTCAAGGGCTAGGTGGAATTCATCTCTCCCCAGGCGGAATTTACCCCTAAAAATATCCAGACCAAGGAAGAACGGGTCAAGCTCGTCTTTGAAGTACGCATTCGTCTTGAGAATTCAGAACATATGTTGAAGCCGGGATTGCCGGCTGATGTAACCATCTTCACAAAATGATTTATCTGGCGCGATCAAGCCTGTCCACAAATAAGGTACTGTCATGACAGACCTGAATTCGATAACAATAGAAAATCTTCATAAAAAATTCGAGGATATAAAGGCCCTTGACGGTCTTTCATTCAAGGTCAATGCAGGTGAGATGTTTATTATTGTCGGCCCGGATGGCGCCGGAAAATCAACCCTGCTTCGGATACTGGCAGGCATCCTGCCCTTCGAAGAAGGTCATGTCCAGGCCTTTGACCGCACACTTCCCGGCGACGAAGAGAAAATCAAGCTCAAGCTGGGATATATGCCCCAGCGTTTCGGCCTTTACGAGGATCTCACGGTTCATGAAAATCTAAAATTTTTTTACAGCCTTTACAATCTTCCCCGCAGGAACAGAGATGAGGTTTTCCGCAGGATGTTTGAATTTTCGGGGCTGGAGAGGTTCAAGAAAAGGCTGGCGGGCGACCTTTCCGGGGGAATGAAGCAAAAACTGGGATTGTCCTGTGCACTCCTGCATAAGCCCTCTCTTCTGGGCAGCTGCTGCAGCATCCCTTTTTTGGGATCCGGGAAGGGAATGAACTGGTATCCGTCGCAGGAATTCACATTCTCTCCGAGTGGGCCGGCGTTGCGGCCATCGGAAATATCTTCACCCGACCCGACCGGCGGGGAAGAGGCCTGGGCACACGTGCAACGAGCGCCCTGGTTCAAGATTTGCTGGATGCGGGATTCAAAACCATCGTGCTAAACGTTTCGACTAAAAATGAAGCAGCCATCCACTGCTACCGAAAGATTGGTTTCGTACCCTACTGCCGGTATCATGAAGGGGTGAGTGTTGTTGGTCCCTATCCCGCTTAAATCGTTCTGAACATCCTTCGACCACGGATCTCGCCTTTATTAAACTCAGACTTGATCCTCTGCTCAGGATGATGATATAGATTGAGCGGAGGATTGCGTGAGTGTCCACAAATTCAACCCCTTTATTTCATCATCCTGAGCGGCGTGAGCTTCGAAGAAGCGAATTACGTCGAAGGACCTGCCACATTCAGGTACAATGAATTTACAGTGTGAAAGATCGAACAACAGAGGAGGGAAAAAACATGGAATTTACACATCTTGGACGGACAGGCCTCACGGTCAGCCGTTTGTGCCTGGGCACGATGAATTTTGGTCCCGAAACAGACGAAGCGCCCAGTTTCAGGATCATGGATGAAGCACTGGATGCGGGTATCAATTTCTTCGACACGGCCAACGTTTACGGTTGGAAAACCGGCGAAGGAATCACCGAACAGATTATCGGACGCTGGCTGTCTCAGGGCGGCGGCCGGCGGGACAAGATCGTGCTGGCCACGAAGGTCTACGGCAAGATGGGCGACTGGCCCAACGAAGGGCGCCTGTCTGCCTATCACATCCGCCGAGCGTGCGAAGAAAGCCTGCGGCGCCTGCAGACCGACCACATCGATCTGTATCAGATGCATCACATCGACCGCGAAGCTCCCTGGGAGGAAATCTGGCAAGCGATGAAGCAGCTGGTACGCGAAGGCAAGGTAATTTACGTCGGTAGCAGCAATTTCGCCGGCTGGCACATCGCTCAGGCGCAGTGCGCAGCTCGAGCCCGTCATTTTATGGGACTGGTTTCGGAACAAAGCCTGTATAACCTGAACGATCGCATGATCGAACTCGAAGTGATTCCGGCTTGCCGAGACTACGGTCTGGGACTCATTCCCTGGAGTCCACTCGCCGGGGGCATGCTCGGTGGCGCTTTGAAGAAAGCCAAAGAAGGGCGCCGAGCCGACGAACACGTGCAGAAGTCGATCGAAGAAAATCGAGAGACGCTGGAGAAATACGAAGCGCTGTGCAAAGACCTGGGCGAAGCGCCCGCCGACGTGGCGCTGGCCTGGCTGCTGCACAATCCTGTCGTGACGGCGCCGATCATCGGTCCCCGCACTTCGGACCAGCTTAAAGGGAACATCCATTCGCTTTCGATCGAGCTGGACTCCGATACGCTCCAAAAGCTGGACGAAATTTGGCCCGGTCCAGGTGGTGCGGCTCCCGAAGCATATGCGTGGTAAGATAACCGGGCGTCGCGAGCCAAAACCTGCGCGCCGCGATGTAATCTCATAATACGGAGAATAGCATGAGTTCGGAGTTCGATATCAAAGACATCAGTCTGGCTGAAGGCGGCCGTCGCCGGATCAACTGGGCCGCGCAAGAAATGCCCGTTCTGCGCCAGGTGCGTGATCGCTTCGCAAAAGAGCAGCCGTTGAAAGGGATGCGCGTCGCTGGATGCCTGCACGTGACCACGGAAACGGCAAACCTGATGCGTACCCTGCAAAATGGCGGCGCGGAGGTCGTGCTTTGCGCATCCAATCCACTTTCCACGCAGGACGATGTCGCCGCATCCCTGGTCAGCCACGATGAAATCCCGGTCTACGCAATCAAGGGCGAGGACAACGACACCTACTACGAACACATCCACGCCGCACTGGACGTCAAACCCAACATGACCATGGACGACGGCGCCGATCTGCTCAGCACCTTGCACAAGGATCGCCAAGAATTGCTTGCACAGGTGAGAGGCGGAACGGAGGAAACCACCACGGGAGTCATCCGGCTGCGCGCCATGGCCAACGAAGGTGCATTGAAGTATCCGGTCATCGCCGTTAACGACGCCATGACCAAACATTTCTTCGACAACCGCTACGGAACGGGTCAATCCACGATCGACGGCATCGTACGCGCCACCAACATCCTTCTGGCCGGCAAGACCTTCGTGGTCGCCGGCTACGGCTGGTGCGGAAGAGGGCTGGCCATGCGGGCACGGGGCATGGGTGCGAACGTAATCGTCACCGAAGTCAAACCGCTTGCAGCGCTCGAAGCAGTGATGGACGGGTTCCGCGTCATGCCCATGATCGAGGCGGCGCCCATCGGAGACATTTTCTGCACGCTCACCGGCGACATCAACGTTATCGACAAGCATCATTTCGACGTGATGAAAAACGGCGCCATCGTGGCCAACTCGGGCCATTTCAACGTGGAAATCAACATCCCCGCCCTAGAGAAGATGTCCACTGAAGTGCGCAAGCCGCGGGAATTCATCGACCAATACGTGCTCAAAGACGGCCGCGCCATCAACCTGCTCGGTGAAGGGCGTTTGATCAACCTGGCAGCAGCGGAAGGTCATCCCGCCAGCGTGATGGACCTTTCCTTCGCCAATCAGGCGCTCTCGTTGGAATACATCGTTCAACACGGCGAGGAACTCGAAAACCGCGTGTACACAATTCCGGAGGACATCGACCGGGAAATCGCCCGCATGAAGCTGGAGTCGATGAACGTCAAGATCGATAAGTTGTCCGCCGAGCAAGAGAAATACCTTGCTTCCTGGGAAGAGGGGACATAGGAATTACGCTGTAACTTACGGGATGAATAAAGCCGGCTTTCATCTTTGAAAATGGAAGCCGGTTTCGCGTTAAGGTGTGGGTGTGGGAGAAATGAGCGGCGTTGCTGTGGGCGTGGGTGTGGGCTTCTTCACGGAGATTAGAATGTAGACCACGTCGCCAAACATCGTGCCATCCGGCGCCTGTGCCTGCCATTGGCTTACATACTGACCAACCTCCCCCGGTGCTTGGAGTTCTACCTGCCATATCGCATTCGTTCCCCCACGGGCAGGATAAAGCGCCACGGCCTCCGGCGCCCCGAATTCATCTTCGCCAAGGTGAAGTAGGCGGTAATCCGCTCCCCAATCGCAACTGCCGTTGTTTTGAACCGACCAGCGTTTATCGAGCGTCTGGCCCGGCACCACAACCTCGCCGTCGGGGAAAGTGAGATCTTCGAGAAAACGCGCATCGTTCTCACAATCGGACCTGGATGGTTCAACCCCTGAAGATGATTCAGAGGATGTGACGAAGGTAGGATTCGGAGTCATCGTAGGTATTGGCTGCCGAAGCTCTACGGATGGCATACTCGTCTCTGGTCCCGAAGCACATGATGGAAGCCAAAGAGTCAGGAAAACCGTGCACAGAGCCAACGTTCGCATAGCGGGTCTTTTCTTCATTAAATCGATTATAGTCAAAGAGCGGTTTTCACCCAAGCCCGATCTTATCTTCCGCCGCATTCAAACAACCGGTTCCTCACGATGCGCCCTTTGGCAAGCGTCGTCGAGGTATAGAAGTGGTCGTCCGATCCTTTTTGGGCTCATGTGCACGCGTACGGCTTCGAACTACTCCGTTGCATCCAGGGTCAGAGGACGCTGCCCTGGCGTTCTTTCCGAGAACGGTCCACTTTCATGCACACTCTTTTGCCTGACATTCTCACGCAGCAAAATAGACGTCGGTGGAATTTTTCAGCGTTACAAACCAAGAGCCCAATACTTGATTGTGATGACGAATGATTTGCTCCGCACTGAGATTTTCGCCGTCATAGGTGCTGTGCCCGTCTTCGATCAAGATAACCTCGTATCCCAGACTGTATGCCCTTCTACACGTCGTATCGATGCAGTACTCGGTTTGCAGCCCGGTGACAGTCAGCTTTTCGATGTCTCGCGAACTCAATTCCTCCCCTAACATCGTATCCTGAAACGAATCGGGATGGCTCTTCCGAACATAGATATCTTCCGCTTTTTTGCTTAATTCGGGATGGATCTGCCATCCTTTTGAATCAGGATGGAGTGGACTACCTTCTTCCGCTTCACAATGCTGAATCCAAAAAATCGGAACGTCGGATCGTCTCGCTTTTTCGATCAATTCATTGATCGTCCCGATTAGATCCTTCTCTCCATAAATGGCATCCATTCCTCCGAATAAACCGGACTGAACGTCAATAACAAGAAGCGCCGTCTTTTTCACTTTTCTATGTTCCTCCGAGCTAACTTCCGCCTCTCCCCAAGTGCTGCAGAAGAGCGCTTTCGGGATCGTTCAGGCATTGACTTCCTCGAGCGTCAGTACTTCTTCAGCGGCTAAATCCTCAACCGGAATCGGTTCGTCGGACATCGTGGCTTCGAGCCCGGCGGCCTTGCGAATCTCGAATTCAAGCTCTTGGGCCATATCGGGATTCTCCCGCAGATAACTCTTGGCGTTCTCCCGGCCCTGGCCCAAACGCGTTTCCCCGTAGGAATAGTACGATCCACGCTTGTCGATCAGCTCCAGTTCCACGCCCAGATCCAGGACGCCGCCCACCTTGGAAATGCCCTCATCGTACATGATATCGAATTCCGCCACCTTGAACGGCGGCGCTACTTTGTTCTTCACTACCCGAATGCGCGCCCGGTTTCCCACGATGTCCTGGCCGACCTTGATGCTTTCGGCGCGGCGAATGTCCAGGCGCACGGAGGCGTAGAATTTAAGCGCCCTGCCGCCCGTCGTGGTTTCGGGATTTCCGAACATCACGCCGATTTTCTGCCGCAGTTGGTTGGTGAAGATCACGGCCGTGTTGGTCTGTTTGATGGCGCCACTCAGTTTACGCAGCGCCTGGCTCATCAAGCGAGCCTGCATGCCCATGTGAGCGTCGCCCATGTCCCCCTCTATCTCCGCACGAGGCACGAGTGCAGCGACGCTGTCGATCACGACGAGATCCACCGCGCCGCTGCGCACCAACGTCTCGGTAATCTCCAGCGCCTGCTCGCCCATGTCGGGTTGCGAGATATACAAGTTATCCACGTCCACGCCGCAGCGGGCGGCGTACTGGGGATCCAAGGCGTGCTCCATGTCGATGTACGCACAAACCCCACCCTGGCGTTGGGCTTCCGCAACGATGTGTTGGCAGAGCGTCGTCTTCCCCGATGACTCGGGGCCGTAAATTTCCGTCACCCGGCCGCGGGGGATTCCACCCACACCGAGCGCCAAATCCAAAGCCAACGATCCGGTGGGGATCGTGTCTACGACCAAATGCTTCGATTCACCCAATCGCATGACGGCTCCATCTCCATATCGCTTCGTGATCTCTTGAATTGCCCGCGAGAGAACTTCCAATCGCTGATCCTGCTGATCGTCCGATCCATTGCTTCGACCGTTTACGTTTGCCATGGGACTAGCCTCCCTCTCGGAATAAAGAACATACGTTCGAACTGAGTATAGCACAATTGTTCGAATCGTCAAGTACCTTCGAACGTTTGTTCCTTTCTGATTTATAAAATTGAAACGATGGTGCCCCGGAGGAATACGTCTTCCTAGCCCGAATCCTGGCTTTTCAGACCGGCTTGAAGGCGGTGGTGTTCTCCCGGCCGCTCCCCTTCTTCGAATCCGGAGAGTACGAAGACGGCGTTCGTCACCGTCGGGCCCGGATTACGCCAGCGATGTCTCAACTGCGAACAGAAAAGCAGGCTGTCTCCCGGCTCCAGTAGATAGAGCTCGTTTTCGACACGATATTCCAACTGTCCGCGGATGCAAATCACGAATTCATGTCCATTGTGGATCAAGGGATGCGGCCCGCTGTTGGCGCCGCTTTCCAACGTCAGCGCAAAAGGTTCTACCCTGCCGGCGAACAACTCACCGCCAAGGCCTTCCCACACACCACGCGTGAACGGCACGCGTGTGCGGCTGGATGCTTTACAAAACACGATTTCTTTCCGATCGGATTGACTGCGGAACAGATCGGTGATTGGGACTCCCAATGCGGAAGCAACTTTGTACAAGGTACTCACGGAAGGTGAACTGAGCCCACGTTCGATCATACTCAATGCGTTGGCTGATATGCCACTTTCACTGGCAAGTGCACGGATGGAAAGGCCCCGCACTTCCCGCATCTCACGCAGCTTGTTGCCCACGTCGACCGAAATCGCGTCTATATCCTTGTTGGTCATTCGCCGTCTCTTCCTGTCAGTATAAAATCCTGACGTTCATCCGCAGACAAGGATACCGCAATTCCCGCACATGCACGATCCGGCCTGCCGCACGGAGAGGATCTCATCCGGACGACCGCCTCCGGCGGGGCGACGTCGATACGGCCGTGGATGCTCCAGCGAGCAACCTTCGCAGAGCCGACCGTTTGCTCTCTAAAAGCAAACAACACAGGAAGTGCCTGGCCCTATCATCCAATGACCCAGACTGAGTTTTGGTGCACGTTCGCACTAAATATTCGGATGGAACCGGACCGCAGTCTATTCGTGCTCCGATACCTCCCGGAAGACGGGCAGGTACTTGACGCCCAACGTGAACGTGCCCAATGCGTAGGCGAGAATCCCCAATCCGACCGCGATCTCCGTGATCGACGGCAGGTATGAAGCGACGGCGCCCGTTCCGAGCACGCCAGGGGACCAATCCGGCGGGGCGACCAGCCCCGACAAAGTCGTGTTCCAGCGGTTGACGATCACGCCCACGACGACGAACGCACAGGCGGCGACCACCCAGCGATCGTCGCGGCGCAAGCGCGGCACGAGCATCACGATCAGCGGTAAGAGCGCACCGAGTGCGATTTCCAACAGCCAGAAGGTCGGCGTGTAGGGCGTGGTGGCATTCAAGCGCGCCAGGGATTCCGCCGTTCCCGGCGCATGGCTGTAATACGACGTCGCCGCCCAATCCCAGATTTTGAGGTAGAGATAGGCCAGCAGGGCGTAGCCGAGGAAACGCGAGATTTCGCGCTGCAGGTCGAGACGCAGGAAACGAGTGTGCTGGAATTTCCCGACCAGAATCGTCACGAGCAGAGTCAGAGCGATGCCGCTGGCCACCGCCGATAAGATGAAGAGAATCGGCAGGGAAGGTTTGAACCAGATCGCCCTTCCCGAGAGCACTCCGTAGGTCGCTCCCAGGGAGGACTGGTGCAGTAAAGAAAGCGCCATGCCCAATACCGCCACGACCGGCGTCGCCTTGTGCAGCTTGTGACCCCAATCTCGCAGCCAGGACCAGCGATCGAAAAGTTTGCTCTCGAATAAGACCGGAAGAAATTCGACCACAAGCACCGTCGAATAGAGCACCACACACCAGGTGATCTCCCAAAGGACGGAATGCACGTTCCAGAAGACCAGCGGGTGCCAGAAGCGATCCGGCCGGCCGATGTCCAAGGCCAGTGCGAGCATGGCCGAAGAGTATCCCAGAAATCCCACGAATACCGCCGGGCGAGCGATCGGCTCGAAACGTTTGATGCGAAAGACGTACACCACCGCCGAAAAGGTGAAGGCGCCCGCTCCGAGCGCGATCGAGGAGAGATCGATCGTGATCCACAGACCCCAGGGCACCTGGTCTGAGAGCCCGGTCACTTGAAGTCCTTTGGCGAGTACGCGCACGGCGCCGACGGCCCCCACGAGCAGGAGCAGACCCAGGCCGGCCAGCCACATCGTCAGCGGTTTGATCGCCGGACGTTTGAAAGAGAGCTGTCGCAAAGCCATATCAAACCTCCCGCTCGGGTCGTACGTAATGGACTTTGGGCTCGGTGCCGAAATCCTCACGCAGGCGGAAGGTCTCGTTCTGCGCCAGGTATTTGGAAACCGGGCTTTCGGGATCGAGGACGTCGCCGAAGACACGCGCGTTGACCGGGCAGACCTCGACGCAGGCGGGAGAGGCGTGCAAATCGACGCCCGGCGTCATGCCGTATTCCAATGCGCGGTCGATGCGATGCACGCAGAAAGTGCATTTTTCGACCACGCCGCGCGGGCGCGGTTCGACTTCGGCTTCTCCCCAGGCTGGCTGGTAGCGGTTTTCCGTGACGGCGTCCCCCCAATTGAAGCGGCGCACGTCGTACGGACAGGCCACCTCGCAGTAACGGCATCCGATGCAGCGCTCGTAGTCCATCGCCACGATGCCGTCCTCGCGCACCCAGGTCGCACCCACCGGGCACACCTTGACGCACGGCGCTTCCTGGCAGTGTAAACAGGGACGCGTCATGTAAAAATTCGTCCCGCCTTCGGTCTGTTCCGAAAATCCGACGTTCCAGCGCATGCGGTCGTCGGACACGTTGTTTACCGCCTGGCAGGCCCAAATGCAGTACTGGCAGCCGATGCAGGTACCCAGGTCGATCACCATGTGCCATTCGTGTTCCCGATCGGCCGCCGCACCCTGCTCATGGGTGGAACGGCCGATGCCTTCCACGGCCTCCGGAGAGAGCGGCCCCGAGGTGATGATCTGCGTGATCGCGAAGGTGGCACCGGTGGCGCCGATGATCTTGGCCGCATCGCGCCGGGTGAGCAGCGCCGGGTCCTTCTTACGTTTCGTCATCGTCCCGCTCCTTGCGCTCGCGGCGGACGTTGTTGGCGACGATCCAGGCCGTGGTTCCGCCGAGCGCGAGCCCTACGACGCCGCCCTGAAACCAGAAGGTCATGCTGCGGCTGGCCAGCGCGGCGCGCGTCGTCTCGAGTTCGCGCGCGAGCCGCTCCGCAAGCACACCCGGCGCGACTTCCGTCTCTTCTTGCTCGGGCGATTCGGATGTTCCTTCACCGCCTTCGACGGGCGCCCCACTGCCTCCGGCACCGTTTTCGTATCCCGGCAGAGAAAATCCCGCATGCAGCGCATCCGTGTGGCAGGCGACGCAAGTAGCCGGTGTGATCGTGAAACTATGGCCGGTGGGCACGATTCCGTCCTCGGGAACTTCCTCCGGCGGGATCACCAGGGCGTGGCAATCCACACAACCGATGTCTTTCTGGATGTGCAGATCTTCCAGGTACGGACCCATATCCTCCTCGTGACAATTGATGCACAGGTCATCGCTGACCTCAAACAAGGGCTTCTGGCTGTGCGGATCGTGACAATCCATACACCCTACAACCGCATCCGCATGACCGGTCAGACGCCACTCCCCGAGCGTGGTGGTGTGGCAAACACCGCAGTATTCCGTGTCTGCCAGTATGGGAACGGGTTCTGGGGGATGATTCTCCGGTGTACCGGCGTGGCAGGCTTCGCAAGCAACGCCCTCGGCCGTGTAATCGCCGGTGGTCTGTTGGTAATTCGTGGTGTGGCAGACCAGGCACTCACCCGGTTCACCCATCCCCGCCCAGCGCTCCTGGAAGACGTCGTCGTCGAAAGCGTGTGCATGGGAGCTGTGCGACCAGTGATCGGCGATATCGAGGTGGCATTCCTCACAATCGTTCGCAGTCTGGAAATTCGCATTCTCCGCGCCCTGCTGCGTCGTGCGATGCATGACGAAACCCATCAAGGGAAGCGCCAGCAGCAGACCAAGCGGGATGAACCAGATCCATCTCGGCAATCCGATCGGTTTTTTCTTCATTCTTCCTCCGCGTCATCGGCAACCACACATAGTGTCTGTCCCACCTCACCACCTCTGCGCAGGTTGATCAATAATTCGTTCTCCGGATCGTTGACAAATTCCCAAAATGCATTTTGCGCCCGCGTGGCGGGATGATGGACGTTGCGACCGACCCAAACGTCTTGAGAGATTTCCATTCCATTCACCTGAACCTGAACGATGTCGCCGCGCCGGACGGCATCGTCGGCCGCCATGCGGGTGAGGAAAGCCACGCCGATCCCCTCCTGCACCGCGATCGATATTGCCTGAGAAGTCCCCAGGGTCATGATCACATTCAAGTCGTCCGGATTCATGCCGACATTGGTGAAGGCCTGGGCGACGGCGCGGCGCGTGCCGGAGGTCTCCTCACGAACGATGAAATCCGCCTGCGGCAGATCCTGCGGCTCGATCGAGGCGCGCTCTGCCCACGAATGCGCCGGGGGAACGACGAGGATCACCGGATCGGTGATGAACTTGCGGAATTCCATGTCCTTGGAATATGCCCGCTCACTTACGACGGTCAGCTGCAGTTTTCCTTCGTTCTGCATCTCCAGGGCCGTATGCTGGTCGGTGACGTAGCAGGTGACCTGAACGCCGGGGTGGATTTCACGGAAACGGGCCAATAATTTCGGCAGCAGGTAGCGGCCGGCCGTCGTGCAGCAGCCAATGGTGAGGTGCCCGGCGATCTCCCCGTGGAGCGACTCGATCGACTCCTCGATCTGGATGGATAAATTGACCAGCTGCCGCGCCAGAGGCAAGAGCGTCTGGCCCGCTTCGGTCAGGGCGAGATGCCGCCCGCGCCGTTCGAACAACTGCATACCGAAATGATGTTCCAATGCCTGAATGTGTTGGCTTACACTGGGCTGCGACATATGCAAGCGCCGGGCTGCCTCCGAGAAATTCATCTGCTGCGCCGCGATCAAGAAGACATTGATCTGATGAACGTCCAGCATCGAGCGTTCTCCTTTGTGAATATTTTAACAAACTGCATTAGTTTCTCAACCCCCTGGCGCTATATCTTCATAGGATTTGCTTATTTAGCATCCAAAGCCAATCCTATAAGTATTTCTTGGTTTTGGTGTTGATTTTACCCCGCGTTTCATTATACTGCTATTGACGGTGGTTCGTGAAAAAAATCGCAAACAACGTCGGGAGAGGATTCTTCGTGAACGAAACACGATCATTTTTCAATGACGGTCATCCGCCTCGCGTGCGATCCTTCCCACCCTGCCTCTGCCGCCTGATGGGGATCGCGATCTTCGCCGTCCTCACAGGATGCCGGGCCAAAGCGCCGAGCGAAATTGCGACACCGACGCCGGAACCGGAAACCCCATCCGGCGAAATTCATACCAACGCCGCCCTGGCATTGCTGGAAGATGCCGCTGCCGAACCACCCGATGAAGAACCTGTCGACGACCAATGCATTGCCTGTCACGAAGACAAACAACGCTTGATCGACACGGCGGAGCCAGAAGAGGACGTCGAAGTCGAATCATCGGGGGAAGGTTGAGGCGGAGAGGTGCCTCCGTTGGAGGCCTGGGAAAAAGTACTGCTGGATGTGGATGCCTACACCGATACGGTTCACGGAAAGGTCGCCTGCACGACCTGCCACGCCGGCGTCAATGACCCCGACAAGGTAACCGCGCACACCGATTTGATCTCGGATCCGAGCGAAAACCCACAGGACTCCTGCGGGACGTGCCATCCCAATCTGATCGAATCACAGATAAACAGCCTGCACTACACCCTGCAGGGCTACGAAACTGTACTTGCGACGAGGTCGGACAGCGAAGATCCCGAAACGCAGGCGCACATTCAGGAGATGATGGACAACCACTGCGCCAGCTGCCACACGACCTGTGGGCAGTGCCACGTCAGCCAACCGGCGAGCGTCGGCGGCGGTTTCCTGGACGGTCACGTGTTCGTCGAACGCGCATCGATGTCCAGAACCTGCACGGCATGCCACGGCAGCCGCGTCGGAAACGAATACCTGGGGAAGAATGAGGGCTACCAGGGCGACGTACATTTCCGCCAGGGACGCATGGTGTGTGCGGATTGCCACACGGCGGCCGAAGTCCACGGCGAACCGCCAAGCTGTGAGAGCTGCCATCCCAGCTCGACACCCGACGAACCCATGCCGGGTCCGACCCATCGTTACGACGGCGTCCAAACACCACGCTGCGAAAGCTGCCACATCTCCGCGGCCACCGGCGCGGACGGAATCGAACAGCATCAGGTACACGGCGGCCAGCTTTCTTGCCAGGTATGCCATTCCGTCGCCTATAAGAGCTGCGATTCCTGCCACACGCTGCAGACGGATGGCGGCGTGCCCTACTACGAGACCGACGCGAGTTACATGACCTTCCTGATCGGGTTGAATCCGATCAAGAGTTACGAACGCCCATACGATTACGTACCGCTGCGACACGTGCCGATTGCGCGCGACGTCTTCGACTTCTACGGTGATGATCTGCTGGCGAACTTCGACGAATTGCCGACCTGGCGCTACGCCACGCCACACAACATCCAGCTGCAAACGCCGCAGAACGCGTCCTGCAACGCCTGCCACGGCAACGCCGCCCTGTTCCTGACGGTCGATAAAGTAAGCAGCGGAGAAGTCAACGCCAATCGGCCCGTAATCGTCGAGCGGGTTCCCCCACCCATCCCTTGAGGAGGTGAAGAATCTAACAGCGTGCGCAAGTAGATGTATACGAAACATACTGGTTGAACAACTCTGTAAATAGGAGGTTTTCATGAAATCGCGAATATTTTGGATCATGACCGCCATATTTCTCTTCGGCCTCATGGCATCCGCCTGTGCAAAGGAAGCCCCCCCGACGGAAGCCATACAACAACCGGCCGAAGCGGTCGAGCCGACCGAGGCCGAAGAGATGATGGCCGAAGAGCCGGCCGAGCTATCCGAGACCGACCTCGACGCGGCGTTCAACGCCTTCCTTTCCAACATGGTCGGCTACAATACGGTCAGCCTCGAGGCGCTGAACGAGATGCTCGCCGAAGAGCCGCCGCCCTTCCTGCTGGACGTACGCAGCACAGAAGAGGTAGAGGCGAACGGCCGCATCGAAGGCTCCGTCGTCATCCCCCTGCGCGAGGTCGGCAAGCACACCGATCAATTGCCCTCGTTCGACACCACCATCGTCTCCTACTGCGGATCGGGTTGGCGCTGCACCATCGCCATGACCGAACTGGGAGCGCTGGGTTGGCAGGACGTCCTGTCGCTTAAAGGCAACAGCTTCGGCGGATGGGTGGAAGCCGGTTATCCGGTGGTCGAAGGCGTGCCTGATCCTGTGGTGCTCAACGCCGCCGATCCCAACGCAGCGTTGCTGGCACGCGTCGATGAAACGCTGTCCAACGTTCCCGATGGTTACGGCGTGATTACTGCCGAGGCGCTCAACACCGAGATCGCCGAGAATCCGGACCTCATTCTCATCGACGTTCGTCGAGCGGACGAAGTCCAGGCAAAGGGCGCCATCGCCGGCGCGATCCACATCCCGCTGGAAAGCTTCATCGACGGTAAAGCGGATTGGCCGTCTAACAAGGACGCCGCGATCGCGGTGTACTGTGGGTCGGGCCACCGCTCCACCATCGCCATGACCATCCTGTGGACCTACGGCTACAGCGACGTGCGCAGCCTGAAAGGCGGGTTCTCCGCCTGGGCCGATGCGGGGTATGCCATTTCAGGCGGCGAAGCTGCACTGGACGCAGCTTTCAACGCTTTTCTGGGAAGCATGACCGGCTACAACACCTACAGCATCGACGCATTGAACACCGCGATCGCCGAGGGCAACGCGCCCTTCCTGCTGGACGTCCGCACCGTGGATGAAGTCGAGGAAAACGGCTACATCGAAGGGGCCATCGTGGTTCCCTTGCGCGAGGTGGGCAAGAACACCGATCTGCTGCCCGGCTTCGATACGACCATCGTCTCCTACTGCGGCTCCGGTTGGCGCTGCACGATCGCCATGACCGGGCTGGATGCGCTGGGCTACGACGTGCTGTCGCTGAAGGGCAACAGCTTCGGCGGTTGGGTGGAAGCCGGATACCCGGTTGCCGAAGGCGTTCCACAGGCCGAGGTGCTCAACGGCGCCACGCCCGATCCGGGCTTGCTGGCCTCGATCGACGACATGCTCTCGAACGTTCCCGAGGGGTATGGCGTGATCACCGCCGAGGCGCTCAACTCCGAGATCGTCGAGAACCCGGATGTCATTTTAATCGACGTCCGCCGCCAGGATGAAGTGGAGGCGAACGGACTGATCGAGGGTGCCATTCACATCCCCCTGGAGAGTTTCATCGACGGCAAGGCGGATTGGCCGGCCGACAAGAGTGCCACGATCGTTGTGTACTGCGGCTCGGGGCACCGCTCCACCATCGCCATGACCATGCTGTGGACATACGGCTACAGCGACGTACGCAGCCTGAAGGGTGGATTCGGCGGATGGGTGGACGCCGGCTATCCCGTCGTGGAATACGCGATGCAGTAGTCTGCCCGATTGGAATTCCGGAAAATTACGGGCCATCCATGCAAATGGGTGGCCTGTTTTCATTTCCGTCCTGCGGCTGGCGCCGGATATGTATCCGGTGCCGTCATACACAATCGCTGGCGACGGATATGCATCCGGTGCCGACTTACACAATCGCTGGCGCCGGATATGTATCCGGTGCCGGCTTACACATTCGCTGGCGCCGGATATGTATCCGGTGCCGTTATTTAGCGGATTTTAATCCGCTGCATTCCGATACAGTTTTTAGGGGATCACCGGCAGATACACATCTGCCCACTACAGGTTGCGGATGGATATCCGCAACCAGCGTAAAACCGCGCTGGCGCCGGATGTGTGTTCGGTGCCGGCTATCCCAAACGAAAAACACTAGCCAACCAAAAATCTACATAAATTAATCTGCCATCATTCTTTCGGCAAGTAATTCATTTTCAATTAAAAATAGGCTGAGCCATGTCATCAAAATACAAAATTACGCCAAACACAAACATATACTTCATAACCACCAGTACTCACCTTTGGATACCCATTCTAACCAACGAACCGCTCTGTAAAATCATTCTGGATAGCCTTAAATACTGTCAGACCAACAAGGGGTTGAGAATACACGGTTACGTGATCATGCCCAGCCACATCCATGCATTGATCAGTCATGAGATCTCCTCGCAAATACCCAATGTCATCCGCGATTTCAAGCGTCATACCAGCAGACAGATCAAGGATTTCTTGTACAAGCATGGAAAGTTCAGCCGGCTCTTTTGGGTAAAGGTATTTCACAACGATAAAGACAGCCGGACGCACGTCTGGCAGAGAGGCTATCACCCGAAAGCGGTTTTTAGTGCCCATTTCTTCAAACAAAAGTTGACCTATATTCATGCCAATCCGGTTCGCAAAGGTTACATTGAAAAGCCTGAGTATTGGAAATATTCCAGCGCGCGGAATTACCTGCTTGGTGATAACAGCTTGATCGTGATTGATGAGATTTCCTGGTGAGAGAATTACAGATACATATCTGCCCACTACCGGTTGCGGATGGATATCCGCAACCAGCGGAAAGCCGCGCTGGCGCCGGATATGTATCCGGTGCCTTTATTTAGCGGATTTTAATCCGCTGCATTCCGATACAGTTTTTAGGGGATCACCGGCAGATACACATCTGCCCACTACCGGTTGCGGATGGATATCCGCAACCAGCGGAAAGCCGCGCTGGCGACGGATGTGTGTTCGGTGCCGATATGCAGCGGATTTTAATCCGCTGCAGTCCAACACGAATTTATTGGGATCACATGCAGATACATATCTGCCCATTACCTGTTGCGGATGAATATCCGCAACCGACATTTCTACTTCCTGCCCATCCGCCCCACGTCCTCCCAGGCAACCACTCGCATTCGGCGCCAGAGGGCATCGTCCCGGACCCGTTCGGTAAAATCCAACCAGGTTTTTTCCAGTGAGCGCCAATGCTTTCGAGGAATCATCATCCATATTGACAGCTCCCTGTCCAACCGGCGGCTGAGTTCTCGGCCGACCAGGAGCGTGCGACAATTGATAATGCCGCTCACAGGGCGGCGCATCCTGCCCGGACTGTGGGCGCTCACCGAGATCGAGCTCTGCAGAAAAAGATGCCTGCGGCAATTCCCAGTAGCGGCAGGCCGTTTCAGACGTACTCAGATCCGAATGGATTTCCGGGCAGCGTCCGGCTGCGTAACGCGAACAGCGGCCAGGGGCACTCAAATGTTTTGCCTCGACGGCGATCAGCTTCGTCTGTCCCAACAAGAACAGATCCACCTCCGTTCGCAGACCTTCGCCGTCGATCCTTTCCAGGACACCATCCAATCCGGGCAAACGCTTGCCGCGCACGTCGAAACCCCAGAAGTAGGGCCGCAGCGCGTCATCAGCGTCGGATTGTCCGACTGCTCCCCACAACGGGCGGATTTGAGTCAACTGCTTGAAGGAGAGTGCGGGCTGTGCCAGGGGGTAAATCAGGTTCCAGACCAGGGCATTTTCGGACCGTGGAGTGTGGAAATTCGCCAGAACAGTCTCCGGCAGCACATCGAATATCGGCTCGTCCAATCCGTGCAGGATCCGGTCGGGCAGCGGCCGTTTTCTGCGATGTGAAACGGGGCTAATCCGCCACCTCCGCCAGTAAGTGCAGCGCCTCCTGCAGCGCAGGAAGAAGCTGTTCGGCCTCCGCTTCCAGACGTCCGGCGAAGGCCATGGGAATCTGTCCGGCAATCTGTCCTGCTATGCGTTGATTCAGCTGCTCGAGCACGACGATGGCGTCGAGATAGCCGATAACGGCGATCGCTTTCACCGCGGCTACACGAATGGCGATGTCTGCACGGCCATCTTTCACGATTGCCAGCATCGTCTCCCCAGAAAAGGAACAGGCTTGCAGCAATGAACAGACTTGTTCCGTTTGATCCGCATCGTAGGCGATCACTTGCAGGAGAGAATAGATTTCACGCGTGCGCATCCCGGTGAGTACGCGTCGAACCCAACTCCTGACTTCAACGGGCGGCCTTTCTGTATCCGACGCGGACACACAAACCTCAGCCAGTGCGGCGGCGATCCTGGTTCGCAAATCGATATCGGGCTCTCGGATTTGACCGGCAATTACCGCCGCAGCCAAGGGCGATCGCCGGTGGGCGTCCATCTCGACGAGGGTTTTCAAGCCTTTACGCCGCAGTTCCAGATCCGGCGATAGTAAATCTTCGAGCCCCAGCGTCAGGTCCGCAGTGGAACCGTCGGCCAGCACCTCGAGGACGGCGGGTTCGAAAAACGTATCTTGCTGCACCGGAGCAAAATCCTTTTGTTTTAGATCAGAGATCTTCGACGATGTTGAGAACAACGTTCATCAAGTCCTTGAAGCACCGCGGCGAATCGAGATGCAAGCCGTACGCTCGCCGGTTGAGTGAGAGCAGCGCCTGGAAATCTCCGATCGCCTGGGCGCGTTCGAGTATGGCAAAGCTTTTCGCTTCGCTCTCTACTGTTACGTCCTTGACCGGGTCAGACGCCACCAACAGGAAGAAACCCGTATTCGGGCCACCTTTGTGATACTGGCCGGTCGAATGCAGGTAGCGTGGTCCGAAACCCACGGTCGAGGCGATGCCGAGTTGTTTCAAGATCGCTCTGCGTACTCGCTCCAGGATTTTCATCGAAACGCTGCCCTGATGGAGGTAGAGCAGGAAGGCGAGGTAGGACAAACCCTCGCGGTCGACGAAAATCGATCGCAGCAGCGTCTCCAGCGAGTCTGCCTCGGCATCGAATGGGTCGTCTCCCGATCCCCAGAGTGATATTCCATCTCCACGCCAGAGAATCCTGGGCTGCGGCAGAGTGCCCTTTCGTTTGAAGGTTTTCAACAAGTCCATCGTGCTGTCTTTGGCGCGCTGCACGTTGGGCTGGTCGAAAGCGTTCACTCCGATCAGATGACAGGATACGGACGTGGCGACTTCCCATTGGAAGAAAGCGCCTCCCAGACTACGCGCATCGTTCCCGAGTTCGAGTACGACGACGGGCAACTTGCCCCGGACCCAACCGCGTAGACGGCGATCGTACTTACCTTCCGAGCGTAGATATACCAGCAGGCGGTCATCCGTATAGGCGCCTGCCGATTCGGGCGGCTCGCCGACGACCGGCAAGATGCCCTTGCTGTCTTTGCCGCTGCTTTCGGCAACCAACTGCTCGACCCAGTCGCAGAATGCCTCCCAACCCGGATCGGCGATCAGCGTGAGCTTGTCGCGCCCGCTGCGCGCCGCCGCACCCATGACCGCACCCAGGAACAACCCGGGGTTGTGCACCGCCGAACTACCCGGCTGACAGGCCGCGCTCATCTCCAGCGCGCCTTGATGCAGCGCCTCGAGATCCATCCCAATGAGCGACGCCGGCAGCAGCCCGAAAATCGACATCGCCGAGAAACGTCCGCCGACGTCGCTTGGGGCGGCGAAAACCTGCCGGAAAGCTCTCTTCCGAGCCATCGATTCCAACCCCGTCCCTGGATCGGTCACGGCCACGAAATGATCCCCCGGTGTATCACTGATTTGGGCGACCTCGTCCCAGAAATACGCCAACAGCGTCAGCGGTTCGATCGTTCCACCGGATTTACTGGAAACGATGAACAGGGTTTCCTTCAAATCTATCTTCCGCCCAACAGCGCGTACGCTGTCCGGATCGGTGGAATCGAGTACGTGGAAATCGAATCCCGTCTGTGGGTTGAAACCCCGCCGCATGACGTCCGCCGCCAGGGAGGAACCCCCCATTCCCAGCAGCACGGCCGTCTTGAAACCGTCCTTCTTAGCGGCCTGTGAAAATGCGGCCAACTTCTCTTGCAGGTTTGGGATTTCCTGCGGCAGTCTAAGCCAACCGAATCGCCGGGAAGCTTCCTTGGCGGCACCCGCCTGCCGAGTCCAGAGCGAAGTGTCGCCTTCCCACAGCCGCTTCGCCACCGTTGTCTGTTCCAATTCCTGCAAGGCAGCTTGTACATCGTCGCCAAGCGGACCCAATTCTTTCTTGAGTGGTTTGGCGCGCTTGCGGATCGTTTTCAGCGCCGCTTCGTACGCTTTGCTGAACTTGTCTACCCCTTCCCGTTCCAATCGATCCGTCACCTCCGCCATGGAAATCCCCAGCGTGTCCAGGGCTTCCAACTGCGCTCGCGAAGCAGCGATATCCTCTTCCAACGTTGGGGAGGATGTGCCGTGCTCGCGAAAAGCTTCCAGGGTTTGCGCCGGTACGGTGTTGACCGTGTTGGGACCG
The DNA here is from genome assembly GCA_037382465.1 of Anaerolineales bacterium. NCBI lineage: Bacteria > Bacillati > Chloroflexota > Anaerolineae > Anaerolineales > Anaerolineales bacterium. The sequence continues at coordinate 19,702 of JARRPX010000064.1, forward strand.
ATGAGGTTATCCACGTAATAGGTGTCTGGATAATTTGGGTTTTTGGTGCTGGTCGAAGCCCAGAGCGGACGCTGCAGGCGTGCACCGTTCGCATGCAAACGTTCGAAACGCGGATCGCCGAAGGTTACCTCGAATTGCGCATACGCCAGTTTCGCACTTGCGATGGCCGCCTTTCCCAACAAGGCCTTCGCCCGTTCTGCGCTGCCGCCGTCCTGAGCGATGATATCTTCCAACAATCTGTCCACCGCGGAATCGATCCGGGAGACGAAGAACGACGCCACGGAGGCGACGTGGTCCAACGAATCCCCAGCCGCGAGCCGCGCCTCCATGCCCGCCATGTAGGCGTCCATCACCTCGATGTAGCGCTCGATGGAAAAGATCAGCGTTATGTTGACGTTGATTCCAGCGCGGATACTCTCGCGGATGGCCGGTATCCCCGCTTGCGTGGCGGGTATCTTGATCATCACGTTGGGGCGATTGACGACCTCCCAGAGGCGGCGCGCTTCCTGGATCGTGGCCTGCGTTTGGTAGGCCAGCTTCGGGTTCACTTCGATGGACACGTAGCCATCGCCCCCGTTGGTTTCCTCGTATAAGGGAAGCAAAACGCCGGCGGCTGCGCGCACGTCATCGATCGTCAGGGCATCGAAAATGCGCGCCTCTTCCCAGCCCGCCTGGGTCATGCGGCGTAAATCTGCGGTGTACAGGTCACTGCCTTCGATCGCTGCAGCGAAAATACTGGGATTGGTCGTCACGCCACGGATTTGGCCTTCAGTGACCAGCCGGGCAAGCCCCCCCGATTGGAGCAGGTCGCGTTGGATCGTGTCCAGCCACAATGATTGTCCGAGTTCATGCAGTTTACGAATCGAGTTCATGCTGATCCTTAAATCTCCTGCGTACGCTACTTGACCAGTTGCCTGGCGGCTTCGACGACCTGCTCGACGGTGATGCCAAAATGTTGATAAAGCTGCTTGTACGGCGCCGAGGCACCGAAGCTCTCCATGCCAATGAAGCGGCCTTCCGATCCGAGCCAGCGCTCCCAGCCTTGTTCGATCGCCGCCTCGACGGCGATGCGCGCGCTCAAATGATCGGGAAGCACCTCGGCTCGGTAGGATTGCGGCTGTTCGGCGAACAATTTCCAGCAGGGGAAAGAAACCACTCGAACAGAAATCCCCTCCGAGGCCAGCATTTCTGCGGCTTCGAGGATCAGCGCTACTTCCGATCCCGAGGCCATCAGGATCAACTGCGGATCCCTCTCACCCAGATCGGCGAGCACGTAGGCGCCTTTACGCAGTCCCTGCGCAGGAGCGAAACGCTCCCGGTCGAGAGTCGGCACGGCCTGGCGGGTCAAGATCAACGCCGTGGGACCGTGAACCCGTTCGAGCGCCATCAGCCACGCCGCGGCAGTCTCATTGGCGTCTCCCGGCCGGATTACGGCCAGATTGGGGATGCTGCGCAGCGCAGCGAGGTGCTCGACCGGTTGATGCGTCGGGCCGTCCTCGCCAAGACCGATCGAATCATGGGAGAAAACGTAGATCACGCGCTGTTCCATCATCGCTGCCAGGCGAATCGTGGGCCGCATGTAGTCGGAGAAGACGAGGAAAGTGCCGCCGAAAGGTATCAGGCCGCCATACACCGCCAGGCCGTTCAGGACGGCACCCATGCAATGTTCCCGCACGCCGAAGTGGAGGTAGCGGCCGGCTCGATCGTCGGCAGAAAACGCTGTGTCACCTTCGAGCTTCGTTTTGTTCGATCCGGTGAGGTCCGCCGACCCGCCGATCATCTCGGGCAGCACAGACGCCACCGCATTCAGCACTTTGCCCGAACTGGCGCGCGTGGCCAATCCCTTCGCGTCCGTTGCGAACACGGGAATACTGCCAACCAGCGTATCCGGCAGCTCCTTCGCCAGGCTGCGTTCGAGTGATTTCGCCTGAACTGGGTGTTCATTCTCATAGCCGGCGAAGACCTTCTGCCAGGATTCGTACGCCTGCATGCCGCGCCGGCTCGCCTCACGGCAGTGCTCGACGACCTCCTCGGGGACGAGAAAAGGCGGTTCTTCCGGCCAGCCCAACTTCTTCTTCGCTCCGGCAAGTTCCTCCGCACCGGGGGGTTCCCCATGAGCGGCGGCCGTGTCCTGTTTGGTTGGCAAGCCGAAGCCGATGTGCGTGGGGCAGACGATCAACGATGGGCGGGGATCTGCTTTGGCCTGCGTGATCGCCTCGTCGACCGCATCGACATCGTTGCCGTCCTTGATCTTGATCACGTTCCAGCCGTAGGCCGAGAAGCGCTGGGCGGTGTCATCGGTGAAGGTCAACTCCGTGCTGCCATCGATGCTGATGTGATTATCGTCGTAGAGATAAACAATACGGCCGAGCCGCAAGTGTCCCGCAAGGGAAGCCGCCTCTGCGGATACGCCTTCCATCAAATCGCCATCGGAAACGATGGCGAAGATGTGGTGATCGAACAGATCAAATCCTTTTCGATTGAAGCGTGCGGCCTGGTGTTCTGCGGCGATGGCCATGCCGACTCCGTTGGCAAAGCCCTGTCCCAGCGGACCGGTCGTCGTCTCGACGCCAGGCGTCAACCCATATTCCGGGTGTCCGGGGGTCTTGCTCTCGAATTGACGAAAATTCTTGATTTGCTCCAGAGAAAGATCGTAGCCATACAGATGTAGGAGGGTATAGAGCAGCATCGAGCCGTGCCCGGCGGATAGCACAAAACGGTCCCGATTGACCCACGCAGGATCGTTGGGATTGAAACGCAGATGTCGCTGCCAGAGGGCATAGGCCATCGCAGCTGCTCCCATGGGCAATCCCGGATGTCCGGAATTCGCCTTCTGGACTGCGTCCGCAGATAGAAAGCGGATCGTGTTGATCGTCTGTGTCGTGATGTCATTTTTGGTCATGGCAGCTCTCATCTCTTTTCCCTAACTAAAGCGAGGGAGGATTCAGGGGTATAACCCCATGATCTTATCATGAAACGGGGAGAACGAAGCACCTCTCGACGCCTATTTATCAAGAAATCGTAAGTAAACAAACCCGATCGTTCGCGGGGAATACATTAAGGACGGATTTACGTTCTTGACAACGTGCGCTGCAGCCAGAATTTTAGACCGCGGGCACATTCCAAACCCGCCTTGTGACCCACGTCCGCCTCGCAGTATTGGACTTGCGCCCCCAGGCTTCGCAGCCGTTCGACGATGGCGCGCACCAGATGGATCGGGACGATTTCATCGCGGATCCCGTGTCCCACGAAAACAGGAAGCCCGGCGGCTTTGAAACTCGTATCTCTGGTCATGAATCCGGCCAGGGATACGATTGCCGCCGGTTTCCAATCCGTCAGGGCCGGAACGGCGAACGCCACGGCCGCCCCCTGGCTGAATCCCATGAGCACGACACAGTCGCGTTGGAGTTTGAACCGGCCATCGATGTCCACGATGGTGTGCTGCAGCGCTGAGACACTCGACACATAATCGGAGAGCCTCGGATCGTCGCTCGGGGTTTCCGCAGTCCAGCTGAAGCCGCCGGTGGGCGAAGGATACAGCCCGCGAAACGCGGCGATCCACCAGGTTTCCGGCAGGACCTTTTCGAAGACCCACATCCCTTTTTCGTCACCGGTCCAGCCATGCAGCATGATCACCAGCGGCTGTGTGGGGTCGCTTCCGGGACGGATGCGGTACAACAAGCCCGGCCCTTCGGGTTGGATCTGCTGAATTTTAGCCACGTCGATTCCTTTCAACGATTCGCTCCATGAGCCACAGCCATATGACGATCAAAACCACGGGCGCCAAACCTGCGAAGGTGCACAACAGCGACATGCGCAGTGCGCCCGCGCCATACACCCAACGGATGAGCCCGTTGCCCACGATGAGCAGGATCAACACGCCACCGAGGATCAATCGAGCCTGCGTCGTGTGGGCATAGCGACGCAGGTCGCGTTCCCTTCGATGTTTGTTCTGCTCTTGCCTCATGTCAATGTTTGTCTTCGTCTTCCGACAGCAACGCCTCAATGAGTGTGCGCGCATCCTGCAGCGGATCGTCAGGATGCGGCAGCGAATAATCGGACCTCACCCGGGTGGTCAATCGCGCCGCGGCTTGCTTCAACCGGTCGGGGACATCATCGGCTTGTTGGAACCATCGCAGCAGGCGATAGAAATTCGCCTGCGGTCGCACGCCGGTCTTCCGTTCTTGGAACACAGCCACCGCCATACCCGCCGCCCGCCGCGCACAAACGCGGGCGCGGCCTTCCCTGCCCCGACGCCGGGACTCTTCTGCGAGGTCCATTTCCCGTTCGATTTCGGCGAGTGTTTCCTGGAATTCCACAATCCCCATGCTACCACAATCAACGAGCCTGGAATCAACAATGCCGGCATTATCCGTGGTAGCGCAACTTCACCAGCTCTGATGGTATCATTTAAGGGTTAACAATGTTGACGCGAGTCCAGGAGGCGTGAATGCGGTTCGAAGGTAAAGTTGCATTGGTAACGGGTTCGGGAAGAGGAATCGGGCGAACGATTGCGCTGCGTTTTGCAGAAGAGGGCGCAGATCTCGTGGTGAATTTCTTTCGCAATCGAGATCCGGCCGAAGAGACGGCCGAAGCCATTCGCGCTCTGGGTCGTAAAGCCATCGTCGTGAAAGCCAACATCGGCGAGATCGAGGGAATCGACCAGCTCTTCGATACCGTCGAAGCGGAATACGGCGGATTGGACATCTTCGTCTCCAACGCCGCATCGGGGTACAACCGGCCGGTTCTGCAGCAAAAACCAAAAGGCTGGGACTGGACGATGAACATCAATGCCCGCGCCCTGCTTTTCGGCGGCCAACGCGCCGCTCCGCTGATGGAATCCCGGGGCGGTGGGCACATCGTCGCCATCAGCAGCCCCGGCTCGTTCCGCGTGCTGCCGGACTACGTCGTCGTCGGCGCCAGCAAAGCCGCCCTCGAAGCTTTGACGCGTTACCTGGCTGTGGAGTTATCCCCGCTGGGCATCGTGGTCAATGCAATATCCCCGGGTATCGTCGAGACCGACGCCTTGCAGCATTTCGATGTGCTCAAAGATAACACCGTGATTCCGCAGGCGATCGAAGCGACGCCCGCCGGCCGGCTGGTGACCCCGGAAGACGTCGCCGGGCTGGTCGCATTTCTGTGCAGCGAAGAGGCGAGCATGATCCGCGGTCAGGTCATTCTGATCGACGGCGGATCGACGCTGCCCGTCCATGGGGTTAAATTCGAACTGCCGGAAGAGTGAAACCCGTAGTGGTTTTACAGCGATACTGCAGACGTGTCCCTGGAGATGTGTTCCAGGAATTCGTTGCGCGTGAGCTCGTTCGTCTGGAACGAACCCGTCATCGCGCTGGTGACCATACGTGCGCTGGATTTTTTCACGCCACGGATTTTCGAGCACAAATGCAGTCCTTCCACCACCACGGCGACACCCTGGGGATGGATGGCGGCTTCGAGGAAATCCGCGATCTGCCGCGTCATGCGCTCCTGCACCTGCAGGCGTCGGGCGAACAGGTCCACCACGCGAGGGATTTTCGACAGGCCAATTACTTTATCGGTCGGAAGATAGGCGACGTGCGCCCGTCCGAGGAAGGGAAGCAGGTGATGCTCGCACATCGAATAGTATTCGATGTCCTTGACGATGACCATCTGGTCGTACTCGACGTCGAACACGGCTTCGTTGATCAGGGCATACGGATCGACGCGATACCCCGCCAGGAGCTCGTCCCACATACGCGCCACGCGTTCCGGCGTACGCTCCAAACCCTCCCGGCAGGCGTCCTCGCCGAAAGCAGTGAGCAACGTTCGCACCGCTTCTTCAATTTCCGGTTTGGCAATTCCGACTCCACTCAATAATTCAGCAGCAGCCTCGATATCGTGCATGGGATCCTCCCGAATTTACCTACGCTGAATACTACCACATCTGACGGCCGTCAAACGGCGGTACAATATCGTCCGAGGCGACCCGCATTCAAACGATCAAACGGAGAAGTCGATGGAAGAAGACCGCATCCTGATCAAAGACCTGCTCCTGCGCGGTATCATCGGCATCAACGATTGGGAGCGTGAGAAGCGCCAGGACATCCTGATCAACGTCATGCTGTTCGGCGATCTGCGCCCGGCCGGCGAGAGCGACGAGATCGCCGATTCGATCAACTACCGCACGATCACCAAACAGATCATCCAACACGTCGAGACGAGCCAGCGCTTCACCGTCGAAGCGCTGGCGGCCGACGTCGCCCGCATCTGCCTGGAAGCGGACGGCGTGGAGCGCGTCCGCGTGCGCCTCGAAAAACCGGGCGCCCTGCGCTTCGCCCGCTCCGTCGGAGTCGAGATCGAACGGCGGCGCGGCGATTTTCCCTCGTCGTAAGCGATCAGAGATAAACGAGCAGCACAGCATGCCCTCAAGATTGGAGATCCTCGATGCCAGAGGACTATGATTTCGACCGCATCATCGACCGCCGCGGGACGGGCAGTTGGAAGTGGTCTAAAGCGGACGCCGAGGACGTCATCCCCCTCGGGGTGGCGGACATGGACTTTGCTTCACCGCCGGCTGTCCTCGATGCGCTGCGGGCGCGGGTCGATCACGGAGTCTTCGGCTACAGCTATCCCACACGAGAACTAACAGCGACCATCCAGGCCCGCCTGGAAAAGAAATACGCCTGGGAAATCGAAGAAGAATGGATCGTCTGGCTGCCGGGATTGGTTCCCGGATTGAACGCCGCCTGCCGCGCCGCCGGCGATGTGGGCGACCAGGTACTCAGCGCCGTGCCGGTCTATCCACCGTTTTTGAGCGCACCGAAAAACATGCGGCGCGAACTGCGCACCGCGCCGCTGCAGTTGGATGGAGAGCGCTGGACTTTCGATTTCGAAGCACTCGAAGCGGCGGTCACGCCGAAAACGAGACTGTTCATGCTTTGCAACCCCCACAATCCCGTCGGCCGGGCATTCTCCCGCCAGGAATTGGAGGCGCTCGCTGAATTCTGCCTGCGCCACGATCTCGTCATCTGCGCCGACGAGATTCACTGCGAACTGATCCTCGAGCCGGGCGTCGAGCACCTGCCCATCGCCACGCTGAGTCCCGAAGTCGCCGCACACACGCTCACTTTCATGTCCCCCAGCAAGACGTTCAACCTGGCCGGAATCGGTGTGGCCTTCGCCATCGTTTCGGACGACCACTTGCGGCGGACTTTCAAGAAAGCGATCGCCGGGATCGTTCCGCACGTGAACGCGTTGGGATACACCGCCTGTCTGGCTGCCTATCGGGACGGCGCGGAGTGGCATCAAGCCCTGCTCGATTATCTACGCGGCAACCGTGACCTCGTCTTCGAGGCAATCAACGCTGCGCCGGACCTATCCACGACCCCCGTCGAAGCCACCTACCTGGCCTGGATCGATACCCGTGCGGCTGAAATCGAAAATCCCGGTGAATTTTTCCTGCAGGCCGGCGTGGACATGTGGGACGGCGTCGATTTCGGCGGACCCGGTTTTATCCGCATCAACTTCGGCCTGCCGCGCTCGCGTCTGCGCGAGGGGCTGCGGCGCATCCAAACGGCAATGCAGGATCGTTCGAAATAAGGATTCGTTTCTATGTCCGAGAAAGCCTTCGTCTCCCTGGGATCCAATATCGAACCCGAAAAAAATCTACCCCTGGCCGTCGACCAACTGGCGAAGGTCGGCGAAGTCCTCGCCGTTTCCATGGTCTATCAGAATCCGTCCGTCGGTCCCACGCCGCAGCCCGATTTCCTCAACGCCGCTGCCCTGATCGCCACGGATCTCGAGCCGCTGGAAATCCGGGCGGAACTGCGGAAGATCGAAGCCGCGATGGGACGCGTGCGGAGCGATGATAAATACGCCCCGCGCCAGATCGACCTGGATTTGTGCCTGCTGGGAGATTGGGTGTTCGAGAGCCGCGAACTCACGCTGCCCGATCCCGGACTGCTCCTGCGCCCGCACCTGATCGTCCCCATCGCGGAGTTAGCGCCCGATTTCCGCCACCCGCTCACGGGCGAAAGCCTGGCACAGATCGCAGATCGGCTGAGGATGGATGCGCAGCTCACACCCCGGCCGGACGTCGCCCTGGAAGTAAACTCTCCTCGTTGACCGGGCATCAGGTAAATAAGGAACACCGACAAAACATCTGTCGGTGATACTTCCTTGCTTGAAAAGATGATTAATACTCAAACACTCACTCGCGATTGAACTCCGCCACCGCCTCGGCGATCGCCCGGCGCACGCGTTCGTCCGGGATTTGACTCACATCATGATACGTACGCTCGCCGAATACGATCTCCAGCATTCCATCGGGTGAGGTGCGGAAATCGAAATGCGTGTCGAGTAAATCCGCATGTTCGGCCAGTTTCGACTTGACCATCTCCTCGATCTGTTCGCTGCTGAACGAGGCTTCCAGATCGGCATCACCCGGTGGATCACGATCGGGTTTAATGATAAACCGTGTGCCGCTTTCGTGGAGCACGAACCGTTTTCCGTGCAGGAAATAACGCACGCCGAGCGCAATTCCAGCCGCAAGCAGGACGCCGACAACGAGTACAAGAATATCCGCTGCGTTCATACCCGTCTCCATTGAAAAACGATTCGATCTTTACACGCCGATCAATATCGCCCGTGACGGCGCGCCGTCGCTGCCGACCAGTTTGACCGGCAGGCAGTGCAGCATGTAGCGACCTTGATCGACCTTGCTCAAATCCATGCCTTCGATGATCACCACGTCGTTGCCCAGCAGGATGCGGTGGGTTTCAAGTCCTTTTCCGAAGGGTGCGATGGAAAGGTAGTCGATGCCCACAAGGACCACGTTCTTCTGCACCAGCCAGGCCGCACCGCTGGCATCCACGGCGCTGAAATCCTCCCGAAACGTGCGTTCGCGCGGCCAAAATTTCGAATTGCGCGTCTTGAAGAGCACGCGTTTGGTCCTCGGGGGAATGTTCGCCTTTTCGAGTGTTTCGGCGTCGATCACCTTGGCCTTGGGCAGTTCGACCACGTACGCCCGACCGTTGAGCGAGCGCAGCGATAAATCTTCAACACCGCTGCCGCCTTCGATGAAGTGAATCGGTGCGTCTACATGCGTGCCGAGATGCACGCTGCTCGATATCTTGGAAACGTTGGCGTGCGCGCCTTTGGAGATGAACTCGACGCGCTCGAGATCCAGTGGTGTCTCGCCCGGCCAGGTCGGCATTCCGTTTTCAATGGGGACAGAAACGTCATAGATATGCATGTTTACCTCCGTTCCCTCTGATTATAGATTCGACTCGCAGTTAATGCACGCGCTATAATCGAAGTCTCTGAGGAGGTATACACATGACCGATTACCAAGCCATAGACGCAGCCATCGAAGCGCAGTTCGATCAGACGCTTGCCGAGCTGGGACAGCTTTGCGCACACCCCAGCGTATCGGCACAGGGACTCGGAATGAAGGAATGCGCTCAATTCGTCCGGCAGATGCTGGAGAAACGCGGCTTTCAAAGCGAAATCCTGCCCAGCGCAGGATTTCCCGTCGTAGTCGCCGAACGCTCCGGCCGCTCGGAACGCACGCTGCTTTTCTACAACCATTACGACGTGCAGCCGCCGGAACCGCTCGAGCTGTGGGAAACGCCGCCTTTCGATGCGGACATTCGCGAAGGGAAAATGTACGCCCGCGGCGTCAGCGACGATAAGGGGCAGATCATGGGCCGCCTGGCCGCGATCGACGCGCTGCTTTCGATCGACGACGAACTGCCCTGCAATGTCAAATTCGTGATCGAAGGCGAGGAGGACATCGGCAGCCCCAACCTACCCGCTTTCGTCGAGACCCACGCCGATCGCCTGGCCGCCGACGCCTGCATCTGGGAATTCGGCGGCGTCAACCACGAGGGAACGCCCGTTCAGGTCGCGGGTTTGCGAGGAATTTGCTACGTCGAACTGAGCGTGCAAACTGCCAGCCGCGATGCACACTCCGGCACAGGCGGATCGATCTTCCCCAACGCCGCCTGGCGCCTGACCTGGGCTTTGAACTCACTCAAAGGCCGCGACGAACACATCCGCATCCCCGGCTTCTACGACCGGGTAGTCCCACCCAGCGAGCTTGACCTCGAACTGCTGGAAGCACTTCCCGATTCGGCGGAAGAATACCGCTCGCGCTACGAACTGGACGGTTTCATCAAAGGCTTGCAGGGTGGATTGGAACTCCAACGCGAAAGCATCTTCAGCCCCACCTGCACCATCTGCGGTCTCACCTCCGGCTATCAGGGTCCCGGCTCGAAGACCGTGCTTCCCGCCCGAGCCAGCGCCAAAGTCGATTTCCGCCTGGTTCCCGATCAGGACCCGGACGAAGTCGTGCTGCGCTTGCGCAACCATCTGGATGAGCAGTGCTTCGATGACGTGGAAATTACCTATCTCGGCGGCGAACCACCCGCACGCACGCCGCTGGACGATGAATTCCTCGCGCTGGTCGTCGAGAGTGCCCGTCCGGTGTACGGCGTACCCCAGATCGTCGTGCCCATGTCCGGCGGCTCGGGTCCCAATCATCCGTTCATCCACACGTTGAAAGTGCCCGTCGCCACTGCCGGAATCAGCTATCCGGGATCGCAGGTCCACAGCCCGAACGAGAATATCGATCTGGAAAGCTTCCTCAAGGGCATCCGGCATCTGGCGCGTATCGTGGTGGAATTCGCAAGGAGTGAATGACGAATCCT
>JARRPX010000065.1:0-7110 GCA_037382465.1 Anaerolineales bacterium
CCGAAGAACGAGCAGTACTTCGTGATCGCCGCCGTCAGCGTCGTCTTGCCGTGGTCGATGTGTCCGATCGTGCCCACGTTCATGTGCGGCTTTGTGCGTTCAAATTTGCCTTTCGCCATGATCCTAATCTCCTCAGTTAGATTATCACGGTTGATTCGACGTCCGAGAGCCCTCAAGGGGATTTGAACCCCTGACCCCGTTCTTACCAAGAACGTGCTCTACCGTCTGAGCTATGAGGGCAATCTCCCGTGTTTGACATTCCAGACGAAACCGCGCCAATGTTTATGGCACGCATCATCTTTTAGTGGGCGGTGAAGGATTCGAACCTCCGAAGGCTTATGCCAGCTGATTTACAGTCAGGTCCCTTTGGCCACTTGGGTAACCGCCCGGGTTAACACTCCAATACCAGATAACCGTCGCTTCGAAGCTCCTTCTTACCTCAAACAGCACAGCAATCGAAAACGATGGTGGGCTTGATCCCGATTCCGTCGTATTCGCTTCTTTGATGAAGCCGACGACGGGAGTCGAACCCGTAGCCTACCGCTTACAAGGCGGTTGCTCTGCCATTGAGCTACGTCGGCATGACAAGAGAAGCGCGCCTGTCTCGCACGGCGCAACTTCAATTTTACCAAAGTCAATCACTGCCGACAATGCGTGCGAAGTTTACCAGTAATTTAAATCAGCGTCAATGTAACCTGCTCGTACCGCGAGGTGCATGCCGCTTTAATCAAAAATTGCACGCTTTTGCATAATCATGTACAACGCCACCGCCGTTGCGACAGATGCATTAAGGCTCTCCACTTCCCCGCGCATCGGAATTTTTATCAGATAATCACAGCTTTTACGCACCAAAGATCGCATACCCTGCTGCTCGCTGCCGACCACCAACGCCAAACCGCGCCGCAAGTCGGCTTCTGCTATCGGTATCGCATCCATGCTGTTTTCCAAACCCATGATCCATATATCCGACTGTTTCAACAGGTCGATTGCCTGGGACAAATTCGCCCTGGCTACCAACAGATGTTCGCTGGCGCCCGCTGATGCTTTTACGACGGCCGGCGTGATGCTCGCCGTCCGGCGGTGGGGAAGAATCACACCGTGCACACCGACCGCCTCGGCGGTCCGTAATATCGCACCCACATTTTGAGGGTCTTTGAGCGCGTCGAGGATCAACAAGCAAGGGGGTTCTTCTTTTATGATCGCCTGGTTGAGGACGTCGTGCAGCGTCGCATAAGGATACGCCTCGACTTGGGCGACGATGCCCTGATGATGGCTGTGAATCGTATCGAGTTCTGACTTCGGCACCCGATTCACAGGGATTTTCGATTGCCGCGCCAGCGAAATGACAGAAGCCAACGCTCCTTTTTCCTGAGCATCATTTGCCACGCTGATCGTAATTACCTTGCGCTTCTGTGCCCGCAGTACTTCATAAATCGGAATGCGTCCGAATACCCATTCGGCCCTACCCGTCATTATGAATGGCCTTTCGAAATCGATAGGGAGTTGTGATCCAAGGCGCAAATCCAGGTTTGATCGGAAGAAAGCCGCCCCACACTTACTGGAACCGCCAAACCGTGCCGTCTTTTTGATCTTCTACGCTCACCCCCAAAGACGCCAATCGATCCCGAATCGAGTCTGCAAGCTGCCACTGCTCGATCTCTCGAAGCTCTTCACGCACGTCTACCAGCATTTGGATAAACGGCGCAGCTTCATGATCTTTCGACACACTTTCATCCAGGCGAAGACCAAGCACTCCTGCGAGTTCTCGAATCACGCTTTGCCCCAAGGTCAAATCCGATTCACTCGCGCCTGCATCGCGGGCCTGGTTTACTGTTTTTACCAGTTCGAATATGTGTGACAGCGCGCCTGAAGTGTTGAAATCATCGTCCATTGCTGCTTCGAATTTCTCGCGCGCTTTTTGCCCAGCTTGCGCCAATTCCTTCCCCGTTTCCTTTGCAGCAGAATCGTTTGCGAGTGCAGGCCGCAATCCGTTGCGAAGTCGTTCCAACGCCCGTTCAGCCTGATCCACCACCTCATCGTTAAAAGTCAGAGGGCTGCGGTAGGATCCATTTAGCACCACCATGCGAAGAACGTCGCCATCGTGCATTTTAAGAAAATCATCGATGGCGTAGACATTGCCTGTTGATTTCGACATATCTTCGCCGCCGAGCTGCATCATGCCATTGTGCACCCAGAAACGGGCAAAAACCTTGCCGGTATAACTCTCCGATTGAGCTATCTCGTTTTCGTGGTGTGGGAATATAAGATCGTTGCCCCCACCGTGAATATCGATCTGTTCCCCCAGATGATGCAAGCACATCGCAGAACATTCGATGTGCCACCCCGGCCGCCCTTGACCCCACGGACTCGCCCAGGAAGGTTCGCCTTCCTTTGCCGCCTTCCACAAAGCGAAATCTCCAGGGTCTTCCTTTCGCTGATCGACTTCAAGCCGCGCCCCAGCCCGCATATCCTCTAAACTGCGTCCGGAAAGACGGCCGTAGTCTTTGTCGCGAGCGACTCGGAAATACACATCGCCATCCACTTCGTACGCAAAACCCTTGTCGATTAAACCCGAAACCATGGTGATGATTTGCTCAATTTCTTCCGAGACTTTGGGCTTAACCTGCGCCGGTTCGATATTCAAGTCCTTCAAGTGCTGGTCGTATTGATCCGCAAATTTCTTCGCCAATTCCAACGGATCGACGCCCAATTCTTTGGCACGCAGGATTACCTTATCGTCCACATCGGTGTAATTCATCACGTGCCGCACTTCATAGCCGCGATATTCCAGATACCTTCGAATCACATCGAAGACCAATGAAGACATCGCATGACCCACATGAGCCTTCGCGTATACCGTGGGGCCACACACATACATGCGTACCTTTCCGGGCTCGATGGTTTGAAAAGGCTCCTTCTCGCGCGACATCGTGTTGTAGATCTTAAGAGACATCCCTCATTACTCCGTATCCATTGTGTGGGCGTTGTTGTTCGAGCTGCTGGGTTTTGAAAAGATCATACGTCCTGCAGCCGTTTGCAGCACCTTCGTAACAACCACCGGAATGATTTCACCAATATACTCTTTGCCGTTCTCCACGACCACCATCGTCCCGTCTTCGAGATAACCGACGCCCTGGTCGACTTCTTTACCCTCTTGAATGACCTGTACATCGATAGTCTCGCCGGGCAGAAACACCGCTTTTACGGCATTGGCCAGTTCATTGATGTTTAAAACGAGCACTCCCTGCAATTCGGCAACACGATTAAGATTGTAATCGTTGGTCAGAACCGGACAGCGAAGCTGTTTGGCGAGGATCACCAACTTGTCGTCCACAGAACGAACGCCCTCTACATCCAGATCCGTTATACGGAACGAGATGCTGTCATCCTTCTGTAATTGATTGAGAATATCCAAACCCCGCCGTCCGCGCTGCCTGCGAAGGCTGTCCGATGAATCGGCAATATGCTGCAGTTCATTCAGCACGAATGAAGGAACCAGCATCGAGCCGAACAAGAAACCCGTGCGGGCAATATCGGCCACACGGCCATCGATAATTACGCTCGTGTCCAGCAAGATGTTCCGGTCGACCGGCCAGCTCGAATCACCGCTTCCACCAAAGGAGAAACGGTTACCAACCATGTTAAAGAGGTCGTCTTTACGCATCACGAAAATCGTCACGCCAAAGTAGCCGAAAACCAATGCACCGACGAAGGGGAATATCTGGCTGAACGGCTCGGGCAATAAAGAAAGGGGAAACGAAATAAGTGCCGCGATGATCAAACCGATGATTAAACCGATCAACGCCGAAAGCAAGCTTCTGGCAGATACCTGCGCAATCATGGCACGCAGCGATCGAATCGGACGAGTCGTAATGTATGGTGTGACTATCAATCCCACCAGGGCGCCTACCATCGTGAAGACGCCAGCCCAAAGATACGGATCGTCACCCGCCAACTCAGCCAGATGGGTGCCCAGGTAGGTGCCGCCTATGCCAAACATAATTGCGCCGAAAATACGAACCGGTAATTCAACACTCATGGTTTTACCCGCCTTGTATATCAAAAGGGTGAACGCCCGGTTTCGGCGCTCACCCTGCGGAGAGCTAAATATCATCAACTAGATTCAGTTTGGTCGTGATTTGAAACCACGACGGAATATTCACATTGCCTGCAAGATAGAAGATGATAATTAATGAAACCGGATCAAAGGATGTAAATAAATCAACAATCTCCCTCGACAAATAAAATATATCACGGCCGCTTCTCCCATGTCAACGAAGCATCATGGTGTCGGCATGCGAACAATCTTTTCAGACATGCCCGATCCGATAATCAAGAAACATAAGCGGGAGAGTAGGTCTACTCTCCCGCTTCTATAACTTACAACAAATCACAATCCGTCATGGCAGCGTACCAATTACTTGGAAACTGTCGAGGATTTGACTGAGCGAATCCCAATCGTCATCCGAGAGGATTGGGATTTGGACCACGATAATGAAGGCATATTGATCCTCTTTCCAGACTGTGGATAGAACGATGAAATCCGGACCACTGGAACCTCCACATTTCTCAAAGAGATCGTATTTGCCCCGATATAGGTTGTCTTCGTAATCATCCCTGAGAACGAACTCGCAGGTGTCTCGATAGAATTCTCTGTAATAATCCAACACCTGGATGTATCCGCCCAATTCAGCCAGATCATCCGATGCGCTGAAAATTACACCCGGCACCTTCCAGTCGTATAAAGAATCGAGATCCGAGGCGGCTCGTATCGATGCTCCTATTACCTCACCTTCGTCAATCCACTCCCTACCGTCGATATCGACCCAATACGAAGGCACGGTGACCTGAATGGATCCATAATCATCGGTGATCGTCATGTACGGCTCGCTTTCAATATATGCGGGTGCGATTTGCCCGACGACATCGAAACTGGCGAATAGATGATCGGCAGCTTCCCAATCCGCATCAGAAAGAATCTGGACCTCGATTCCAACCATGTACGCTTGTGGATCCGACGATGGCGAGACGGCCAGAATGAGGTAATCGGCAACGCCACCACATGCCGAGTAGTGATCGAGAGATCCTGCGTAGTATCCGTCTGAAAAAGAGTCACTGCTTACGAAATCGCAGCTTCCGTTTAGATTCTCTGCCACTACGTCCAGGTAATCCGAAACACTAAATTGATTGGTTGCAAAGATGAACGCTCCCGGTTCTGACCAGGTTTCTTCGTAGTCAGCGAGGCTGGATGACATCGAAATCGAAGGTCCAACGATCTCACCATAATCATCCACTATTTGGGCACCATTGATGTCGTTCCATTCCACGGGCACGCTCACCTCGAGGGAATACGTATTATCGGAAATTGTGACGTAGGACGAATAACCTCCGCTCGCCGCTCCGCCACCGGAAGTTCCACCAGAGGAAGTGTTGCCCGCCGTTTGACCGCCGAAGGTCGAAACCGTCGTTAACGATCTTCCATTGACCTGCCCTTCCAGAAGCTCATACGTTGCGTAGCGCAGCACCTCGATGTTCAATGTGGCGTCTTCCCCGTGGGTCCGCAAAATGTCACAGTAATCCGCCATCGTACCGTCGGTCGAAAGAACCAGGTCTTCGAGTGACACGATAACGTCTCCCGGTTCAACACCTGCATCATCGGCGGGCGAGCCGGATTTCACAGATGAAACCCAGATTCCGGAGAGACTGCCATCGTCACTGATTACCGCGCTTCCGTTGATCCCAATGCTGCTGACATCCGTCCCCTTCCGCATGGTCTCGATTAAAGGCAGTGCTTCATCAGCCTTGATGGCAAAGTACTGGTTGAGCCCTACCAACGAGTAGGCGTAATTGACGCCGACAACGCGTCCATTCGCATCCACCAACGGTCCACCCGAGTTGCCGGGATTGATCGTCGCATCGTGTTCCAAGACCGAGTCGACGGAAGCCCAGGAAGATTCGCCGTCAGCATGGGCTTTCGAGACGATGCCTTTCGTAAGCGTGAACTCCGGATCACCCAGCGGGTATCCTGCCGCGTAGACTTCCAGTCCGACATTGACTTCATCGTTGTACCAGCTTAGATATGGAAAATCGTCCCCATCGATATCGATCACGGCCAGGTCCGAACACTCGGAAACCCCGAGGATTTTTGCATTTCTCGGTTCGCTCTCTCCGTTTAGATACACTCTCAGCAGCGCCGCTCCGGTTACGACGTGATTATTGGTGATTGCGATACCGGACGGATGGACGATAAAACCAGAACCGCCACCCGCAGAATTGACTTGCAAGCCGAATTCAGGATCGATGAACGTTCCCTGGGCCTGGATGCGCACCACTGCCTTTTGAACGTCTTCCAGGCTGGATACGGCTCCCGATTCCAATGCGGATAGTGACTCCTCAGAAACACTTTCTTCTCCATCCGGCACGGAAGCGTCCGTCCTGGTTGACTCGCTCGATGTCGAGCAAGCGGCAATCAAGACGATCACAAACAGCAGCGACAACATGGAAACGAGCTTTCTTTTTACCGAAGACACGATATACCTCCTAAGTAGAACATCAGATACATTTCCCATATTTACCGGGGGAATCACCCGGTTGCATTCGGCACATACCGAGCTATTACCACTCTGAGGCCTCTTCGATCATAAGAACTTGGTGCACCTTCTCACAACGTAATTTGACATCTAAATAATTCCTCGCTAACGCTCCCATCTTCGTTCAGTATAGATAAGCCCACCATTCTCAAGCAAGCCATTTTGACTTACAAATAGCTTTCAAAAGGCAGACGTTCTATTCTCTGGGGTAAAATCGCACTTCGAGGGAGATCGTATGCACATTCTACTTACGAACGATGACGGCGTCTTTGCACCGGGGTTGCGCGCCCTGGTTGGCCCACTTAGTACGTTGGGCAAGTTGAGTATTCTTGCTCCCAACCGCAATTGGTCGGCATCGGGTCACGTCAAGACGATGCACCGGCCTCTTCGCGTTTGGCATACACAACTCGCCGATGGCACACCGGCATTATCCAGCGATGGCGCTCCCTCCGACTGCGTTGCAATGGCGCTGCTGGGACTGATCGAAGAGCCCATCGATCTGGTCATTTCAGGAATTAAC
>JARRPX010000065.1:7186-33609 GCA_037382465.1 Anaerolineales bacterium
ACGACCTGACCTACAGCAGCACCGTAATGGCGGCGCTCGAGGCGGTCATCGCAGGAATCCCGGGAATCGCATTCTCTCTCGATTCACCCCAAAACCACACCGAACCCCTCGATTATGCCCCCGCAGCTGAAGTTGCGAGGATCATCACACAACAATTGGCGCACGAACAAAGCTTGCCGCTCACCCCACTCAACGTGAATGTCCCCTATGGACCGATTGAAGAAATGCGAGGCGTGAAAATAACCCGCCAAGGGACGCGCATATATCGTGATGCACTTGATCGACGCATCGATCCTCGCGGCGAGCAATATTATTGGATCGGCGGAGAGGCGCCTACCGGAGTCTCTGAACCGGACACCGATTTCTGGGCAATCTCGAAAGGTTTCGTCTCGATCACCCCCTTGAAAACGGATCTCACCGCAGACGCGGTCATTCCGCAACTCAGTGCACTGAATCTAAACCTGGATTAGTTTACTTTCGCAAGCAGAAGAAGAAAACCCCGGCGCCACCGAGTTCACGGCTCCGGGGATTGCCTGGTACGTAGTGCGTTAAAAACGGAATATTGGTTCCTTACCCCTTCTCGGGAACACCGACCGGCTCCACACGCACCGTGGAAAACTTGTACTCAGGGATTTTCGCCACGGGATCGATGTGGGTGGGTGTGAGTATGTTCGCTGCGGACTCCGCATAATGGAAGGTCATGAAAACTACGCCGGGTGGCGACCTTCGCGTAATTCTCGCCGATGCAGATATGCGGCCGCGCCTGGAGGTTACTTGCACGACCTGTCCATTTACGATGCCGAGTTTTTCGGCATCATCCGGGTGGATTTCCACCTCGGCTTGAGGTGCGAGGCGATCGAGGCCCGGGGAACGCCGCGACAACGTCCCGCCGTGCCAATGAAACAACACCCGCCCTGTGGAGAGTACAAACGGGAAATCCTCATCCGGCAGCTCGGCTGGCTCGATGTAGTCTACAGCGCTGAACAAACCCTTTCCACGCACGAATTTTCCCGCATGTAAGATCGGCGTACCTGGATGATCCTCGTCCGGACAAGGCCACTGCAGGCCGCCTTCTCGAGCCAGACGCTCGTGACTCATCCCCCCATACTGTGGAGTCAGGCCTGTCATTTCGGTAAAGATCTGGGAGGGGTGGTGATAGGACCACTCTGCATCCAGTTGATTGGCAACATCGGTGATGATTTGCCAATCCGCTCGGCCCTCGCCTCGCGGCTCGATCGCAGGCCGGATGAGTTGCACCCGCCGCTCGGTGTTCGTAAATGTTCCCGATTTCTCGGCAAAACTGACTCCAGGCAGGACGACATCGGCAAGCTCGGCTGTCTCATTCAGAAAGATATCCTGAACAACTACGAACTCCGCCGCTCTAAGCGCCTCTCCCACATGCGTGAGATTGGGATCGGAGAGCATGGGATTCTCGCCCATGATATAGAACGCACGCACTTCTCCTTCAAGCGCAGCGTCCATCATCTCCGTCACCGTCAATCCCGGCTTCGGGTTTAATTGTGCGTATTCCACGCCCCAACCATCGGCAAATTTCCGCCGTGCCGTTTCGTTGGCCACTTGCTGGTAACCAGGAAAGACGTTGACCAAACCGCCCATATCACAGGCACCCTGAACGTTGTTTTGCCCTCGCAGTGGATTGAGGCCCGTCCCCGGGCGGCCGACGTGTCCGCATAAGAGCGCAAGGTTCGCGAGAGACTTCACGTTATCCGTACCGGTCGTGTGCTGCGTAATCCCCATCGCCCAAAATATTGACGAAGCCCGCGATCTGGCATATAGATGCGCGGCTTCGACAATCTGACCCGCGGGTACACCAGAGATTTTCTCAGCCCGCTCGGGCGGCCAATCGCGTACGATCGCCTCGAACGCTTTGAAATTTTCCGTTCGATCTTCGATGAACGCTCGATTCTCCAAACCGTCGCGCAGGATGACGTGGGCCATGGCGTTGACGATGGCCACGTCGGAACCCGGCCATTGGCGAAGGTGCAGGTGTGCAAACTGCGACATCTCGATCCGTCGAGGGTCGATGAGGATCAACTTACTTCCGCGTTGGCGGACCGCCTTTTTCATCTGCAGGCTGAGCACCGGATGCGATTCGCTGGTATTGCTCCCGATAACCAGCAGCACTTCCGCGTCCGCGATGTCGCTAATCGAGTTGGTCATCGCACCGGACCCCAACGTAGTGGCCAGACCGGCCACGCTGCTGGAGTGTCAAAGCCGGGCGCAGTGATCGACGTTGTTCGTCCCGATCACTGCCCGGGCAAATTTTTGCAGTAAATAGTTTTCCTCGTTCGTGCACTTCGCTGAGGTCAGCACGGCAATGCTGTCCGGGCCGCTCTCGTCACGAATTTCTCGCAGGCGTGAAGAGACCACCTTCAACGCTCGTCCCCACGTCGTCGAATTGAATCCCGTTTCCCGGTTTTCACGCAGCAGCGGATGAACGAGTCGATCGGGCGCGTGGATGAAGTCGTACCCGAAACGTCCCTTCACGCACAAATTACCAAAATTGACGAGATTGTCGAAGCGACCTTCCACTCGAAAAACCAGGTCGTCTTTTACGTGCAAGTCGATCTGGCAGCCGACCCCACAATAGGGGCAGGTGCTGTGAACGATGCGATCCGCTTCAATCATAGCCACCTCCACCACCCAGATGCGGTCCTCGTATTGAGTGTTTCCCTTGCCCTTGCATGTGGGTTACCGCAAACACATCCTCCGGCGCCACCCCTTGTTCGAGGATATATTCACGTTTGGATTTCAAAGCGCCCGTGGGACACACGCCGACACACTGGCCACAGAAAACGCAAACGGTTTGGGGCATCGGATCTTCGAAAAACGTGGCGATCGATGTTTGAAATCCGCGCCCGCCAAAGTTGATGGCGTAGGTGTATTGTGCGTCAGCCGCACATACCTGCACGCAACGCCAACAAAGCACACACTTTGCATAATCGCGAATGTAAACCGGATTATCGTCGATCAACTCGGGTTTGCGCTGCATGCCGCCCTGGAATCGCTGCAGGTTTGCGCCGTATTCTTCCAGCATCTGGAGCACTTGAGGGCTTTCCGACAGATCGACCGTGGAGGCCAGCATTTCCAGGATCGTCCGCCGCGCCCGGCGTACGTTCTCGGATTGGGTATGTACTACCGCTCCCGCTCGCGCGGCTGTCACGCACGCGGCAGACAATCCTCGGGCTCCTTCGATTTCCACGACGCAAAGTCGGCACAAGCCGTTGGCAGTGGTGTGCGCGAAGTAGCACAGGACGGGTATCTCAATACCCGCCGAACGGGCTGCTTCCAGCAGCGTTGCACCGGGTTCCGCATGCACTTCTATTCCATCTATGGTCAGTTGAATAGTGTCCGGCACTGGTTCAGCCTTTCTACGATTCTACAAAACAACGAATGTGGTGCGAAAACCACCGCAGGTACCTCATTCGTTCGACGTCGACACAATGGATGATTCCCTGCAACCCAGTCGTTCGGGATGTGCATACACGCGCATCGAGTTCCGACGAACGTAACCTGCCAGTGCTATGGTCCATGCTCGCGCCATCTCCACGGACATCGATGTCGGCGAGTTGCGCGAGGCGATGATCGGACAGCCCATCATCGCGCCTTTACGCAGCATTTCCGATGACACCCGGCCGGTGGTCAACAATGTCCGGCCTCGGGTTTCGATTCCGTGCGAGAGACAGTATCCCAGCAGTTTGTCGATCGTGTTGTGACGGCCCACGTCTTCCGTCACGAACAGCAGCTCATTCCCATCGGCCAAACCGGAGGTATGGACGCCGCGAGCCCGCACATGAAGACTGTCCGGTCGATGCAGTCGATTGAACAGCGCAAACAACACTTCGGGATTTACCGGTTCGCCGTCCGGGAGTGGATCGACGTCTTCAGCAGGATCGCGGAACGTCACCCCATCACCGCAGCCCGAGGTGACAATCCTGCGTTCGGGAAGCTGGATCTCGTGTGTGAGCCAGACGTCGACGCAGCAGCCGTCCTCGCTGGTGTGAAGGTGATCGATCTCCGCGAGTTCTGTGAGAAAGCCTTCACTCTTGAGAAAACCCAACGCCAGATAATCTTGTTCCTGGGGCGAACACATGAGTGTCGAAATTTCGACTCCATTTACGAAAATCGAAACACCCGCTTCGACGATCACCTCGTCGGATTTTCGCATCCATTCCTGCCGATATTCATACCAATCAATCACCATCGAACTCATGCCCATCATTGCTGCTCACCACTCTCGTCGCTCAGCCTCTGCCATTTAGAAAGATTTCGGGCCATTGCTGCATGGCGGACCGGATTGCCGCGCCAGCCGTCATGCCCAATCCGCATAGAGATGCGTTCGTCATCGTATAAATGACGTCTTGCAGCGTCTGCAAATCGTCTTCATCTGCACTTCCATCTACGACTTTCGTCACGATTTCAAGCTGTCGTTGGGTGCCCAACTGACAGGGAAAGCATTTGCCGCAAGACTCGTGCGCGAAGAAATGCGCCAAGGCGATCAGCGTTTCCCGCAAATCTCTCGTTTGGTTTATGGCCATCACCACTCCCGAACCGAGAGTCAAATTCGCAGCTTGCAGATCTTCGAAACTCATCGGAACGCTCAATTGATCTGGAACAGCAAACACGCCCGCCGCGCCGCCAATTAAAATCGCCTGCAGCTCGCCGCGCACACCACCCGCCAAACCCAGTAACTCTCCCAAGGAAGTCCCAAAAGCTGTCTCAAAAACACCCGGTATGGCGATGTCCCCCGAGAGGCAAAAGAGTTTCGTGCCCGGTGATTTTTCCGTTCCCTGCGCTCGATACGCCGCTGCGCCATTGGCCACGATCCATGCCGCGGCGCACAGTGTCTCGACGTTGTTTATGGTTGTCGGCTGATGGAACAGGCCGTGAGTCGTCGGGAACGGCGGCTTGAGCCGAGGGTAGCCGCGTTTTCCCTCGATCGACTCGAACAATGCCGTCTCCTCTCCGCAGATATAAGCACCCGCACCGGAACGCAGTTCGATGTCGAATGAAAACGCCGAGTCGAGGATGCTCTCGCCAAGGAATCCCGATTTGCGTGCCGTCTCGATCGCACGCTGCAGGAGACGCCGTGCGCGCGGGTATTCGCCGCGCACATACAGGTAGCCTTGATGGGCACCAACTGCATATCCATTCAGGATCATCCCTTCGATCACGGCGAAGGGATCGCCTTCCATCAGGACACGATCCTTAAACGTCCCGGGTTCAGATTCATCGCCGTTGCAACCCACGTATCGGGGTTCGTTTTCCGCCGCAGCAGCGTACTCCCACTTTAACCCCGTCGGAAATGCGGCCCCACCTCGCCCAACGAGACCAGAGTCCTTTATTTCGGCAATCACATCTTCCGGCTTGAGTGTCTCGAGCGCCTTCTTCAAACCCGTAAAACCACCGTTTGCCTCGAATGCGCCGATATCGAGGGGTTCGATCACTCCACAACGTCCCGTCAGCCAGCGCGGCTCACCACCGATCGTTCCCAACGGAGCTTCCTGCGGTTTCTCGATCCAGGACGCCGCATCAGCTGGGTCGAGGTGAGAAACCGGCGTATCGCCAACGAGCGCCGCCGGCGCATGATCACAGAGTCCCAAACACTGCACCTCTTCAATCATGTATTTGCCGTCGATGGTCGGCTCGTCAACTGCGACAACCAGCCGCTCGCATGCGGCCTTCAGGGCTTCTTTCCCGCCCGCCATGGCGCACATCGGGCTGCTGCAAACTCGCACGATCGTTTCTGCCGTTTGCCGGCGATAGAACATGGTATAAAACTCAATCACCCCATAGACCTCGACCAAAGGAACACGCAATCCATTCCCGATGGCGGCGACGACCGCCTCGGGCAAGTATCCATATACATGTTGCGCTTCAAACAAAACGGGGATGAGTTGTGTTCGGCCTTGTGAGGCGTATTTCTCCAGAATGGGGTCCATCAAACGAAGATCGACAGACGAGTTCTCAGCCACACTGACTCCTTTTCAGTGAGTCGACAGGGAACAGCAATAAAACGCAGGATGTTTTCTGACTTTCCCGTATCGATGCGGCATCCAGTTCAACTGCTATTATACTCTCATGCGATTTGCCTGCGCTCCTGCTCTAGCGTAGAATCTCGCCATGCCCCTAGCACCTGGATCCATACTGCGGGATCGCTATCGTATCGAAGATCAACTCGGGAAGGGAGGCATGGGCGCAGTTTACCTGGCGCATGACCTCACACTCGACTTGCGCGTCGCCGTCAAAGAGAACCTGAGCATCAACCCCGACTCCGAGGAACAATTTCTGCGTGAAGCACGGCTGCTCGCCGAGTTGCGCCACCCGAACCTGCCGCGTGTCACGGACTACTTCGTCCTGGAAACTCGCCAATACCTGGTGATGGATTTCATCGCCGGCGAGGATCTGCACACGCACACGCAGAAGCATCCCCCTACGGTCGAGGAAGTCCTCAACTGGGCGGACCAAGTCTGCTCCGCACTCGCGTACCTCCACGCACAATCTCCACCGGTAATCCACCGTGACGTTAAACCGGCTAATCTCAAGCTGCAGCCGGATGGCAGCGTCGTGCTGGTCGACTTCGGATTGGCAAAGACATCCGATCAAGCCATAACCGCCACCGGCGCGAGAGGACTCACGCCCGGCTATTCTCCGCCGGAGCAGTACGGTGCGCAGCGCACGGACGCTCGGAGCGATCAATACGCACTTGCAGCCACGCTTTACAATCTCTTTTCGCAGCAGAAACCGGCCGACAGTATCCAGCGCATGATGAAGAAAGCCTTTCTAAAGCCGGTTCTCGAAGTCAACCCCGCGGTGCCTGACTACGTCAACGCAGCGCTCCAACGGGCGCTGTCGCTCGATCCGGACGAGCGTTTCCCCAGTATTCGAGAATTTCAAGCCGCGCTGCGAGGCGCCTTACAGGCAGAGACGGTACGTGCTCCGACGGAACCGGTCGAAATCAAACTCGAAAAAAGTAAACGAAGAAACGTCTTCATTTTTGGCGGTGTGATCGCAGTGGCGCTGATTGGCGCCGGCTTGGTTTACATTTTTGGAAGCCAGCTTGGATTGATTCCACGCAGCAACACGCCCACCGCAACGAATTCGATCGTGTCCGCCGCGATGACCTCATCTCCGACCGAGGAGATTGCCGCCACCGTCGACGAGACCCAACTGGCGCCTTCCGTTCCCGACAATACACCCACCGAAGAGGTGACCCCCTCCGAAACGCCGGTCATGGTCGGCGGAGGCGGCCGAATTGCTTTCGTCAGCGATCGCGGCGGGGACATTCTCCAAATCTGGACCATGAACCCGGACGGCAGCAACCCGCGCCAGCTTACATTCGGTCCGGGCGATAAAACCCAACCGAAATGGTCGCCTGACGGTACGCGCCTGCTGTACGTAACCGGCGGCGGCCAGGATCAATACGGCAACGACCTCGGCACAGACATCCGCATCATCAATGTGGATGGCACAGGAATCGAATGGGTCGTCCACAGCGCCGGCGACGACAGCGATCCGGCGTGGTCCCCGGATGGCCGTTTCATCGCCTTCACGAGTACTCGCGCCGCCGACAGCAGACAGGTATACGTATTCGATGCCTCCTGTCTGGAAGAAGCTGAGGGATGTGTGGACGTCACTCCGACTCCCGTCTCATGCCATCCGGATTTTTGCGCCGTCGAATATTCCCCCGCATGGGCGCCTCTCGATTTTTCGCCACCGAGTTGGCTTCCGGCGAGTTACAATCTGGCCGTCGTCGTTTCCATCAACACCGCACCGGGAAAGATTTTCTTCCGCCCTCCTGCCGACGTCATGCCCATCGATTTCGACCGCAGCGACAAGATCGTAGGCGTGGATCACGTCGCCTGGTCCCCGGATGGGACGCTGCTGGCGTATACCTGGTATTTGAATAGAGGCGTAAATGAGATATTCATCTCACCGCTGGAGGATCGCGGCGCCACATGGACTCGGTTGACCGAGAGCAACGGCAACAAGGAACCCTGTTTCTCCCCGGATGGGAGATGGATCGTATTCACCAGCACTCGCGATCAGAATCCTGAGATCTACATCATGATCACCAACGGCACCGGAGAAGAAAATCTCACCAACAACCCGGCGCGAGATATGCAGCCGGATTGGCAACCCCCCGGGAAGTAGATATCCGAATTTCTGGTTCCGAAAAACAGATAAGCCATCATGAATTTCTCTCTCACCTTGGTATGATCTAAAAGTGGGCGTGAAAGGGTCCCGGATGCAAATCCTCACCATTGACGTTGGTACGGGCACGCAAGACATCTACCTCTATCGCAGCGGCTTGAGTATCGAAAACGGATACAAGATGGTGATGCCCTCTCCCACCATGCGCATCCGTGAGCAGATCCAAGCGGCCACGCAGCGCCAACAAGGCATCCTGCTCACGGGCGTCACGATGGGAGGCGGACCTTGCCATTGGGCCGCAGAGGCGCATCTGCGAGCGGGCTTGCCGCTCTTCGCCACCCTGGAAGCTGCACAGACGTTCAACGACGATCTGTCGTGGGTGGAAAACGAAATGGGAATCACCATCGTTTCTGAGGACGAAGCGAAGCGGTTGGACGATTTCCAGCACATTGAATTATTCGATTTCAAGTATCCGCCTATCGCCGAAGCATTTGAGAATCTAGGAGTCAGCCTTAACCCTCAAGCCATCGGGGTTGCGGTATTCGATCACGGTGCTGCGCCGCCGGGAGAATCCGACCGCCGCTTCCGGTTCGAATATTTGCGCCGGCGCATCGCCGCCGAGAATAGCCTCTCGGCTTTCGCCTTCCTCGCCGAAGACATTCCCGCAAGCATGACGCGCATGCAGGCCGTCGTAAAAAGCGCCGGCCCATTGGATTGTCCGCTCGTCGTCATGGACACTGCACCCGCCGCGGTGCTCGGCGCCACGCTCGACGAGAACGTCGCTGCTCATTCGAGGTTGATGGTGGTCAACATTGGTAATTTCCACACCCTGGCATTTCGCCTGGGACCCACAGGAATCGAAGGGGTCTTCGAACACCACACGGGCGAAATCGATCTGCCGCGTCTGGAAACGATGTTGAGGGCCTTCGCCAGAGGGGATTTGCAGAATGAAGATGTCTACGACGATCACGGGCACGGCGCCTTGATCATCAACGATCAACCGCTTCCACTTTCCGCGGGCGACAACCCCATCGTCGTCAGCGGCCCGCGCCGGTCCTTCATGCGCAAATCCAAGCTTCGGATGTACTTCGCAGCGCCCTTTGGAGACATGATGATCAGCGGTTGTTTTGGGCTCCTTTCCGCGATGGCGGACCGTGTTCCAGATATCGCATCGGTGATAGAAAACGCACTTTCCGCCGATACATCCGATACGACGCCATGGGATGTTTAGGAAGTCGAATTCCAGCTACGAAGCGCGATCGATGAGAATCGACCTGACAATGAAATGGAAGGTCAGATCACACGTGAGTCCGCGATTTCACACACGATCAACGCAGCATCCGCTGTGAGGCGTTGGTGAGCAACTATTGGGCTATAATCACAACGACGACATGTATTCCTGGAATCAAACGGCAAGCAGCCCATCGATATTTTGAACGTAACAGGCAACGGAGGCGTTTTCGAAAATGCTGCGAGGTTTATATAGAAATGTGCTGCCAGTGATCGTGGCGGCCACCTTGACGGGTGCATGCACCTCAGCCAGGAGAGCCCAAACCACGCTTGCGCCAGACGCCGCAACTGAAACGATGCAAGCTGCAGCCACTTTGAGCGCCAAAGGAGAACGAACGCCTGCCCCGCATGACTCGAGCCTGCTCGAAGTCGTCACTCCCCAGGCCACATTTACGCCCACAAGCACACCGACGATTGACATCGTCCACATCGATTTCCCCAGCCAACCCGGTGCGTATACGAGTAAACTCTCCGATCGTTCCACAGCTCCGCTCGCTGAAAAGCAGCGATCCATTGGAGACAGCTTTGACCGCAATATCTTTGAGCGACCCTTCGATGCGCAGAACATGGAATATCAACCGTGGATCGATATCGCCCCCGGCGCGGAATTAAGTCTGGATCCGCCGTGGGTCTATGTATCGATCTTTCTCGAAGGAGCACCACCGAGTGATGCACAAGCCGTCTACGCCGTCGAACTCGATCTCAACGTCGATGGCCGCGGGGACTGGTTGATTACGGCCAGTACACCGCTGAGCGAAGAATGGTCTACCAAAGGCGTACGGGCATACATCGACTCCAACGGCGACGTCGGCGGAGAAACCCCGGCACAAGCTGAAGATCCACCTTACCAGGGTGATGGATACGAAACGCTCCTCTTCGATGAAGGCAGCGGCATCGACCCGGATGCCGTGTTTTCACGCATTCTCTCAGAACCGGTTACTACGGTTCAATTCGCCCTGAATCATTCCATAATTGCGAACGATCGCATGTTCATGTGGGGCGTGTGGGCCATTGGTGGTAGTATCCAGCCGGAAAGGTTCGAATACAACGACACCCTGACTCTCGAGGAAGCGGGCTCGCCCTCATCCCCAAATCGGTATTACCCCCTTAAGGAACTGTCCAGTGTAGACAGCACATGCCGTTGGGTTCAAGGCATCGTCCCGAGAAAGGGGATGCCGAGTTCTTGCGGATATCAGCCCTGATCTTTACTCGACAGCGAAATCAGTGGTTCTATTTGTGGGTTAGCGCGTGGCACTGAAGATGATTTGGTCACTTTCGGACAGATTTCCCGCTCGATCGTAAGCCTTTACCTGAAAAACATGCTCCCCCGCAGCACGCAGCGCCCAGCGCATTGAATAGGGAGGCCGGACAAATTCTGCGATCGCAGACCCATTGATATAGAAAACCACCCGTTCGACTTCGATCTCGTCCTCCACTTCCGCTTCAAGTACGACCTCCTGAGTATCTCCGACATTAATCACCAGCCCTTGATCGGGTGAGAGGAGTTGTATTGTGGGAGGCGTATTATCGACCGTAATGTAGCTCTCCGAAGTGGCAAGCTGGCCGTTCTTCAACACGGTGACGAGCTGCAGCGTAAATAGACCGTTCAAATCGGCAGTATCCCAGATTCCGAGCAAGCCGTCCGTCACTGGGTCACTGTCGTCTTGTCCAATTTGGGTCCAGCGAATCGGATTCAATCCTCGCCCATACTGCAACCGGTAGAAATCCATCCCGTCTGGAAAAGCGTTTCCGAGTATCCGGATTTCGCCTCGTATCGTATCGAACGGCGCCGGGTATGTGATGTTGATTTCCGGCCGTTCGATGCCGGATTCATACATCGTGTCGTACTCACTCGGCGGGGAGGGTATGTCCTCACTTTCCGCCCAGATTTCGGCGCCCGGCGGCGGGATCATGTATACACGCTCTTCGATCAAATCCAAGGGCGTCATCGTCGTCGCCAGTTTTCCGGTCTCTCGATTAACCAAATAAGGCTGGAAAAGGTTATCCTGGGTGGTAGGTTCTGTTCCGTTGATGAACGTCTCGCGCACGACGACGGGACAGTATGCGGTAGGCAGCAAACCTGAAGGATCGCAAACGTCGAGGTGAACGATGCCCGCCGGCGACGTCCAACCGGTTGGCGAAACGTCACGAGTAGCGTAGCGGATGACGGCGCGCCATACCGCCGCCGCACCATTCAGTGCGTCGATTCCGCGCATCTCGCCATCCGAATTACCCACCCAGACTCCAACCACGATCGAGGGCGTAAAACCGATGGTCCAGTTATCTTGATTTTGATAAGAAACACCCGTTTGCACACCTGAGGGTCTGCCAATATTCAATACACCAAACTGCCCGTATTCCGGCCTACGCGCCGCCTCGTCTCCCAGGACGTCTGCCATGAGGTACGCCAACTGTGGACTCAAGACCGCCTGCACTTGTGTCTCTGCAGCGTAAACCCAACGCCCAGCCGCATCCCGAACACTGAGTATCGATACGGGCTCGACACGCTCGTGATCCGTTGCTCCTGAGGCCTCGGACACGCCCGCCATCTTTCCGTAGTTGGCGAAGAGGCTGTATGCGTAAACCGTTTCGAGCAGATTCGTTTTCAACGTTCCAGCCACTGCGAGGATCGCATCGTTTTCCGGATCTTCGGTCGGCGAGTGAACACCCATCAAATCTGCAGTCCGAAGTACACGATCGACTCCGACGAGATCCACCGTTTGAACCGCTGCCGCGCTGTAGGAGTTCGCAAGTGCGGTCCGCATGCGGACCGGTCCATGGAAATTGTAAGTGGAGCGGTCAAAAGGCAGATCCGTGCCGTTGGAAATGTCGGAAGATGGTGGTACGTCTAAAATCATCGATCCCGGTGAATAACCCTGCGCAAACGCCGTTACGTAAATAAAAGGCTGGAAGATTGTGCCGGCCGTTCGTGTCTGCAGCGCCGGACCTACCATGCTCAATATTTCACCCGAGTCAGGATCGATGACGACGACGGAAAATTCTGTCGCATTGTGATCTACGCCAACGTCTCGCGGCCGTAAGGTCGGGAGAAGCCCTGCTGCAACACAAGCCGACTGATCCTCCGCATCCGCCACGAACTCCAGCGAAGCGCCCGATAGTCTCTCCTGGTGTGTTTTCGCAGCACAAGCTGTTTGCACCTGCAGATCGTAATCGATCGTCGTGATCACACGCAAACCGCTGCGATGAATCGCCTGAGGTCCCAGTATGCTCTCCAGTTGATTCCTGGCCTGCATGGCAAATGGATATGAAAAAGAGGACTGGTTTTCGGCCTCCCACTTGACTTCGATTGGAGCTTGCAAGTCAGCTTCACCGAACGCCGCGTCGACCATACCCAATGCTAACATCTTCTCGATCACTTCTTCCTGAGCGCTTTGGATCTCGTCCTCATCACCGGTCTGTGGTAAATCGGGGTTTTTCAAGAACGCAGCCAAGATCGCTGCTTCAGCAAGTGATAAATCTGTGGCATGTTCATCGAAATACAAAAGGGCCGCAGCGTCGATACCGTACGCCATGTTGCCAAAATGAGCGCTGTTCACGAACCATTCGAGGATCTGTTCTTTTGAATACCGGCGAGTCAAGTCGGCCGCCAGAAGTGAACTGCGGAGAAAATCGACCGATTCGGGCTGCGGTTCCTCTCCGAGCGGAAACAAGTAGGTCATCGCAAGCCGCTGCGGTATGCTCGTTTCAAATGTTCCTTCCGTTTTCCGGCGAACGATTTGGCCAAGGACCAAACGCAGCGTTTCGGGATCATAACCCGGATTGGACCAGTACGTCTCGTCGACGGCAGCGATAATCGCATCGAGCACGTGATCCGGAATGGTAGACACCCCTCCCGGGCGGATTCGCATCCATTTTCGATCGATGGTCTTGGGATGGAGATTCTCGTAGATCAGGATTTCCCCGCTTCTATCGTAGAAGGCTACCGGTTGAAATGACTCGGCGCCAGGAGCGCCGAAAGCCAATTCGATATCTTCTACCGGCAGAAATCCCGCGGTGAGATTGGCGTATATCAAAGCGAGCGAGATCAACGATGCGCCGGCAGCTACGATAGTCAGGATCGAAAGCCACTTGATTGCATCACCGAACAAAGAAGGCTTGGGTGAGCGAGTTCTACGCCGCCGAATGATGTCCGTTGCAGAAGACATATCGAAATTCTACTCGTTTCTTTGCCTCAGGCCATTATATTGCAAGTCCTGTACCATGTTCAGAAAAGGGCCTTGCATCAGCTTGTACGAGAAAAACTGGCCGCTGTCCGCTGGTTTTCGAAAAATAAATCATAGAAATAAACCCCGTATTTGCGTTATCATACGCACCAAACCAGTTTTTCAGTTAACTACGCCAATCCGTAATTCAACGAACGGAGTCGAGATGATCCCGTATGACTACCACATTCACACCCAGTTCTCCTGTGATTCCGACGTGAGCATGCTGCAGATGTGCCAGTCGGCGATAGAACACGACATTCCCGAAATTGGGATCAGCGACCATCTCGATTTCCACCCCAAAGATGAGTGCTGCAATTACTTTAAAGCGGATGCCTGGTGGCAGGAACTCGAGCGATGTCGTGGAGCGTTCGAGGGGTCACTGGTGATTCGTGCAGGAATCGAGATTGGAGAACCCCATCGCTTTTTCGAATCCATCGATCCGCTACTCGAACGATATCCATGGGACTATTGCCTTGGATCGCTGCATTGGGTCGAAGACCTTTGTGTGTTCGACCGAAATTACTTCGATCGCGATGCCGCAGACGCCTACCGCAGCTACTTCGCCGAGCTTCTCGAGATGGTTTCTCTGGGCAGTTTCGATACGCTCGCTCATCTCGATATCGTCAAGCGATACGGCCATGACGTCTACGGCCACTACGATCCTTATCCTTGGGAGACGGAGATCCGCAGCGTGCTGCGAAAATGCGCCCAACGGGGAATCGCCCTCGAAGTGAATACGGGTACGCTCCGCCGGATGGTCGGTGAGACGTCCCCTCAACAACCCCTCATCACCTGGTTTAAAGAGGAGGGAGGTCGATGGCTGACACTTGGCTCGGATGCCCATCAACCCGAGCACATCGGTTTTGGACTCGAATCATGTGTATCCACGATCCGGGAAGCAGGGTTCGACGCTTTGGCGAAGTTTGAATCACGTCAGACTCTTCCCGTCCTTTTAAACGAACTTTCATAAGTGTTTTGATCGTTATCGGAGTAGTTTTCCACTTCTGGCAGTGTTAACATCAAGCGGTATCCTAAAACTGTTGCCGAAACGTTGGGGACTTTTTTCCCTTAGTACTTAAGGATTATTCCACTCCAAGAGTCTCTCATTGCTCTTCATGCTATACTCGAACGAAATCTGTCTTTCACCGCCCATCATGATCGACATTGGCAGCCGAAAATACTTGGAATGGGGAGGATGATTCCGCATCGACATTCATAAGCATTACCCATTCAAGCGATAAGCCGGTGTTTCTGTGCACCGTGTGTAAGCCTATCCACGGCGTGATTCACTCGTCCATCGAACGCTAAAATCCTTTCGAGGGAGGTGCCGAAGGCCGGACCAGCGTAGTGTCTGATGACACCCAGGAAGTGGATGAAATCGCCCAAGCCGAATCGTCCGGCGAAGAACAGAACGAGGAGGCCGCGGCTGCAGGTGGGGAGGGTGAGGCAACCCCGACTCCGAAACGTCTGGAGCTCGAACCGACGTCCACTCCTTCCGAGCCCTTATCGGAAGACGACCCCCGTAATTTACTCGACCTGAATTTCCCTTTGGCTGTTTCGACCTTCAATGAATCCCAATCCCCATGGTACGAATACGACACGGAGAACGCAACCTACGAAATCAAGGACGGCCAACTTGTCGGGATCGATCACGAACCGGAAGAAAAAAAGACCTATTACTCCGAGACTCGCATGCGCCAGTTCGCAAACGCATATGTAGAAGTTACTGCGACGAATGGCGATTGCATCGGCAAAGATTCGGTGGGAATCGTCATTCGCATAGACGCCGAATCGCTGCCCAGCGGATACACCTTCGAAGTGTCCTGTGACGGATCCTACCGGCTGCGCAATCTGCAGTCGACGCCCCCGAAAGGTATTTTGATCGATTGGACTCCATCAGATGCGATCAATGCCGGGGGTTTCGCCACGAACCGCCTCGGCTTTTGGGGATACTGGGGTAAATTCTACCTCTTCGTGAACAACCAGCTGGTTGGAGAATATTTCGATAGCAGTTACACGGCCGGGGGAGATGGGTTTGCCGTTTATGTGCGCGCTTCACAAACCTACGATCTTTCCGCAACTTTCGACGATTTCGCCCTTTGGGACATTCCCTTCCATTAGGCTCACCGAATAAGCGAAACGATCTTGTGGGGATGAAAACCAAACCAATAAAAGGCATATCGCAAATTGCGGATATGCCTTTTACTTATAACCTTCTTGAAGCCTCCTCCCAACAGTTCCCTTATAATGTATGCTTGGCTTTGAAATCGTACGGCAGTGAACGCTGGATGATCGATCGCGATGAAAAAATCTAGACGGCAAATCATTCCTGTATCCATTCTGTACACACTTCTCCTCATCTCACAGTTGATTGCATGCACACGCATTGCCAAAGAGCCTTCGCGCGATTCGATTTCCACGTACGTGGCACAGACGCTCACTGCCGCGCCGACATCACCTCCGACATCGACACCGCCCCCTACCGCCACGCAAATCCTTCCCCCCAGCGCCACAGCAACGTTGACGGCCACAGTTGGACCGAGCCCTACGGAAACGCCTCCGCAGCTTCCGAAAGACGATCCGCGCTACGGAATCAACCTCGCGCAGCCCCACTACATGGATAATTTTTCTTCCCAACTTACCTGGGTTGGTCCCAATTTCACCGGCGCCATCAACGTGTGGGACGACGGTCGTATTCGGGCAACCGACCTTCTGGTCGACTCGAATATCTGGTGGAGCACGACCAGGCGTGAAATCGATGCCATGAATGTGTATGCCGAAATCAGCGCAGAAATTGGAGAATGCCGGGGCAAGGACAGCTACGGTTTTGCTGTACGCGTAAGTGGCGAATTACGCAACAGCGGCTACACTCTCGAGTTCTCGTGCGACGGCCACTACCGGGCACGCAAATTCGTTTCGGGCACTGTGACTGTCTTGATCGAATGGACTCCTTCAGAAGCGATACAAACGGGACCCAACGCAGTCAACCAGATGGGAATCCTGGCCAAGAACGAGCTGTTTCACTTTTTTGCCAATGGAGAAATTCTCGGCGAAGTAGAAGATTTCGATTATCACACAGGCACGTACGGCATTTTCGCCAGCGCCATCGAGACCCCTGGCATCACGGCATACTTCGACGAGTTCAAACTCTGGCTGATCAATCCATAACAGCCATCACCACCAAGCGCCAGATTACTTCCAGTCACACATAATACGTTGTATCCTCTATAATAGACTATTCAAGCAAACCGACATCGAAGATATCACCTGCAATTCACTCCGATGGATTGCATGCGAGGGTTGTGGGAATATCCACTCGGAGGTCATAAATCTTGCGCCGTTCGAACTTGGTGAGTATTCAGTTTCTTTCTCGACATCTTTTGGAGTACGTCCGCGTCGTCTCGAAGTTAATATTGATGTGTTCTTCGTCCCTTATGCTCTGGGGCTGTGTATCCCTCCAAACGACGGCTGCTTCGATCCCAACATCTACACAACAAACTACACCATCGCCGACCTTCTATTTCCCAACGCTCATTCCCACCGCCACTTCTACGAGCGCACCCACATCTTCTCCCACACCGTCGACCTCGCTCGGCATCGGGAACTTACTGTTTTTT
The DNA here is from genome assembly GCA_037382465.1 of Anaerolineales bacterium. NCBI lineage: Bacteria > Bacillati > Chloroflexota > Anaerolineae > Anaerolineales > Anaerolineales bacterium. Next base: position 24,495 of record JARRPX010000065.1, read on the forward strand.
GCGAATTTCGAATCGAGTCAATCGTGGGATCTGCGCGAGACGGATCGCGGCGGTTCGAGTATTTATGACGGCCAACTCAATTTAGCTGTCCGGCAGCCCAATTCCTTTTTCTTCACCCGCACACCTGCGCCGGAGCAAGATGACTTTTATTTCGAAGTGGACATACGCAGCGATGTCTGTGAAGACGGCGATGAATACGGCATAATGTTTCGCCTCGGACCGCTGTACAACCACTACCGTTTTTCTTTGACCTGCGACGGTTTTGCCCGAGTATCGCGCATCCTCGATGACCAGGAAGTGGTCTTGATTCCCCCGACAGAGACATATGCGGTGTTTCCTGGTCAACGAATTGGAAATCATCTCGCCGTTTGGGCCTCGGGCATTCAATTTCGATTTTTTATAAACGACATCGAGGTTTTCTCAATCCAGGATAGAGAATTAGAAGCAGGAGGATTCGGGCTGTTCGTCCGCTCGAGACGCAGCCAGCAAACCACGGTCTCTTTCGACGATGTAGCGCTGTATGCAATCCAGGCACTTCCAACGGCCACGGTAAATCCATAAACCGGTACAACTGCCCAGGGACACCATGACCAAAAAACGACCCTTCCGGAATCGATTAAACAACCTGGAGCCCAAAGAATGGCTTAAATTTCAAAAATCATGGTTTACCCACAAACCACCACCCCGTCGAAAGGACGTGCTGCTTCATCCGGCAAAATTTCCGGAAACTCTTGCGCAGGAGTTCATCGAATTCTTCACCAAACGAGATCAAACGGTTCTCGACCCGATGGTTGGAACAGGATCGACGCTCGTCGCATGCCTGCGTGCGGGCCGCAACGGCATCGGTTTTGAACTGAGCCGTATTGGAACATGCTTCACGCTCGCGGCGCGGAAACTCAACGTAAACGACGTGCATCTTCTACCCTCGATGTCGTTTACTCCGACGATCCTGCGGACGTCGGAAATATCGAAGACTATGACATTTTTATTCGCAGGCTCACATCGATCTATGCCAATCTACAAACCATTCTCCGCCCGCGGGCCTACCTGACGATCATCGTCAAGAATGTAAAAAAGGGTGGGCGAATTTATCCACTGGCCTGGGACCTTGCGCTGCGACTTCGGGAGATTTACACCCTTAAAGATGAAAAAATCTGGTGTCAGGATGATATCCGTCTTGCGCCCTATGGGCTTGGAAATGCCTGGGTGAGCAACACGTTCCATCATTACTGCCTGCAATTTCGTCACGAACCCGATAAGAAATAATTCGCTTTCCAGCAACTTCGCCTCGCTTGCAGGATCTCCATTTTCAAGGGCAATCCCGTATCACTCGTTCCAAAAGACAAATTTCAGCTAAATAAGTCGAGCTGTGCACAATACGAGAAGTCTTTCATAAAACACCCTGTAGTTGGGGCAACATTCAAATATGACCCCCACATTTGCATCTCCAGGACTCTGCGAGTATCCTTGGTGGTACGATCACGAATACAATCTCGAATTGGAAATTGCAGATGTACATTGCTATTGACGGCATCATCGGAGTGGGGAAGACCTCCCTGGCGCGCCTTCTACAGCCGGTTTTCGATGCGGAATTGCTTTTGGAGGCCTTCGATGAAAACCCCTTCCTCGCAGACTTCTACAGCGACCGTGATCGCTATGCTTTCCAAACCCAGATATTCTTTCTGCTCAGCCGCTATCGTCAGCAGCAATCGTTCACGGCAGAAGCTTCAAGCGATCATAACCTAATTGCAGATTATTGTTTCGAAAAGGACATGCTTTTCGCCCATTTGAATTTATCCAATGATGAACTCGCCACCTACCGGCTCGTTTATGATGCCCTGATCGAACGAATCGTACAGCCCGATTTGATCGTCTATTTAAAGGCCCGGGCTGAAATCGCGATGCAGCGAATCGCCATGCGTGATCGCAGCTACGAACGCCGAATGGATATCAAGTATCTCGATGAACTATACGCAGCCTACGAAGCTTTCTTCTCGGACTTCAAGGACGTCCCCGTTTTAACCATCGACACGAACTCATTAAATTACGTTATGTATCCTGAGGATCTTTCCTTCATAATCAAGCGTATACAGTCAGCGCTGGGCATTCCGCCCTTTCAACCGGAATTGCCTCTTGACGGAGGCTCGTGACCTTGGAAGTAACCCGTGATAAATTGATCGAGTTGGCCGAATTAGAGACAATGCATCGTGCTGAAAACAGCGGACTCGTTTCAAGTTATTTAATCGGGTCCGTTGCTGCCGGAAATCCGATTCTCGGTGATACCGCGGACGTAGATTTGATATTGATCCACGAGCATGAGCCGAGTACGCAGCGAGAAATCCAGCGTTTATCCGAGTACATTCATTTAGACATCTACCATCATCCGAAAAAACGGTACATGCAGCCCCGCGAACTTCGCATCGATCCTTGGATTGGCCCTTCACTCAGCGCACCTGTTTTCATCTACGATCCGCAGCATTTTTTTGAATGGGCACAGGCTGGCGCCCGCGGCCAATTTTTTCGCTCCGACCACGTGTTTCGTCGAGCGAGTGCTTTATTCAAGCGCGCACGTCAGGCAATGTCGCTGTTACCCCTTTCCAATCGCTGGTTGAAGACGTACGCACGCATCGCCCTCGAGGCGACCAACGCAGTCGTTACACTTACCGGAAAACCTGCGGCCGGCCGACGCCTCGCAATTGAAATCGAGCAAACGACGAAGGATGCGGGGCACCCTGAAGTTTATCAGCGGTTCCTACAGTTGCTCGGAGGTGATGCACTCAACACCACGTTGATCCCTCAATGGCTTTCTGCATGGGGTTATGCCTTCGATACCGCTGCAGCCATCTCCAAAGAACCTGAACTCAATCCCTGCCGGCGCATGTACTATCTAAAAGGCTTTCAGGCCCTGGTAGACGCAGATAGACCGGAAGCCATCCTGTGGAAGCTTTTGACGACCTGGGAACGTGCATTTCACACTTTAGCGAAGTCCGACAATGCGGCGCCACATCAGGCGGCCTGGGATTCAGTTCGCCAACGACTGCGGCTCAGCCCAAAAGCCATGAATTCCCGAGCCGAAGAACTCGAGGAACATCTTCAATCCATCGAACACTTATTGAGTGCCTGGGCCGAAGAGGTCGGCGTGTGATTTGCAGCCATAGGAGCATCGAGTGAAGAAATTCGTGGCCATCGCAGGCAACATCGGCGTCGGAAAATCTACCCTCGTCGGTCTGCTGTCAGAACGTCTGAACTGGGAACCGTTCTACGAACCAGAAGGTGAAAATCCATACCTCGCAGATTTTTACCAGAACATGCAAGCCTGGGCATTTCCCTCGCAAATCTTCTTCCTCTCGAGGCGATTACGAGATCAAAGGCAGATCCTAAATCACCCAACTTCCGTGATCCAGGATCGAACGGTGTACGAAGACGCTGAAATCTTTGCACGCAATCTATTTCTTCAAGGCCAGATGACGGATCGGGATTATCGAACCTATTGCGAACTCTATCGAGTGCTTTGTGAATTCGTCCCTCCTCCTGACCTTGTCGTATACCTTCGTGCTTCACTCACCACGCTCACCAAGCGAATCGCAAGCCGTGGACGCAATTATGAGGCACGGATTCCGAAAGAATACCTCAGCCGCCTGAATGGACTTTATGAAGATTGGATCAAGAGTTTTTCGTTGTGCCCCGTACTCACCATCCCCGCGGACGATCTCAATTACGTCGAAAACGACGAACATCTTGACTTTATCGTATCCAAAATCAACAACAAGCTCGCCGGAAAGGAGGAAGTTGTCTTCGGCGAGGATACGACCTGATCGTTTTCACCACGAGATTTCTCTCTAACTTCTGCTTTGGGGGTACATTCTCAATTTATGCGATTCAAAATCATGAGGCGACAACGAATATGCATTACCCCCAACCACGCCCAAGCCCATATATCCGCATCAGAGTCGGAACATAATCCGCCGCAAGTTGTCACATTGCTTGCTTCGCACCTGTGAATCCTGTAAAATCAAACTGAGTCCGTACGTGGAATCGGGCAATAGCATTGCCACTGCCAAGGGAGAGCCCGATGAACATCATCAAAGTCTCATCCGGGTCACGTACTTCAGCTGTCGCAGGCGCGATTGCAGGCGTTGTTCGTGAGCATAACCGCGCAGAAGCTCAAGCGATCGGTGCTGGCGCTGTGAATCAAGCCATTAAGGCTATCGCCATTGCCAGGGGATATCTTCAAGAAGACGGCATCGATGTAATCTGTATCCCGGAGTTCGTCTCCGTTGAAATTGACGGCAAAGAACGTACAGCAATAAAGCTGATCATCGAACCGCGCTGAATCTGTGAATTTCATCCTTCCAGGTTGTTATTCTGAAGGTCCGGTTGTATCGAGGATCGGTTGGTCGATTCGCTAAAATTCCCTGTGCCGTTCAATTAATGAATTTTCCCTACACCACCCAAAAACACTGATACTCGCCGACAAATTGTCCGGTTGTAGTAGCTGATGGAATCGTGCGCTCCGCCAGCCAGAGAGTAGGATGGGCCGCTTCGTCATGAGGGGTACCCATGCTACAGTGAGAGCGTGGGCAAGTCGAGCATGAGCGTTTCCAGCACCATGCGAATGTTACCGAAACGATGGATCGCATCGATGCTTTCCATCGTTTTCTGCAGCGCATGGAATACTTGATCGGTGTCCAACTTGGATGCCAGGCGCTCAATATCTTCAGCACGATCCGGGTTCTGCGTCGCTGTATCGGCATCCGTGGACGTCACCAGTACGTCGCGCCACAAACTCCCCCAACTGACCAACACATCCTCGGCGTGTTCACGCAATACTTGCAGATCTTTCCCCCGCGTTACCTCTTCCACATATGCGAAACGCATTGCACGATTATTTCCCAACAAACCGACGAAATCATCGAGAATTTTCGTGCGTTGATCCAGCAACGCTGGATTTGCAAGCAAGCGCAGCGCATATCCTGGTCGCCCCGAGCTTATTCCCGCCAACAAGCGAGCCTTTTCTTTGCTTTCGCCTCTCTCTACGAGCACTCGTTCCAATTCGTCACGAGTTGGCGCTCGCAGATTGAACAGCTCACATCGTGAGACAATCGTGGGCAACAACGATTCGGCGGAACGGGCCGTTAGTAAAATTACGACATGGGGTGATGGTTCTTCGAGAGTCTTCAACAAGGCATTTGCTGCGCTCTCATGCGCCTCATGAAATTGAAGCAATATCGCGATACGCCACTTTGCCTCGTACGGCGTGAGCGCCAATTCACGCTGTAAGTCACGTATCTGTTCTACCTTTATAACCGTAGCGCCTTCCTGCGCCTCGATGATGTGTGCGTCGGGAAACGTACCCTCCTGAATCAATCGGCACGCGCGGCATTCCCCACATACCAATCCAGCCTGTGCAGCGTTCCGGCAATTCAAGGCTTGCGCAAAACGCACAGCGAGTGTTCGCTTGCCGATCGAATCCGGCCCCGTGAATAAATATGCGTGACGTACCTGGTGACTGGCGATGTGCGTCATCAGCAGCTGCACCGCCCAATCATGTCCGATAATGTTCCATGACATACGGTCATTGTAGCCGACCTTCATCCGGGTTCACAAGGTCTGAGCCCAGAGAACGCGCCGTCATTGCCGAACATTGCGAGGTTGGTTTCTTGCTTCCTACACCAAAGATGCCCCACCTCCGGTCATCTTTATTCTTGTCGATAATGGACTGCTTGAGGTATAAAAAGACCATGCCAGGAGAAAATGCAGCATTTCTTATCGGCCGCGTTCCAATACACGGAAGGATGATTCTTGCTCCCATGGATGGATTCGGCGATTCGCCGTTCCGTCTCATTTGTCGCAAGTTCGGCTCTGCGATGAGTTACATTCCATTCATCAGCGCGCGCGAAATAATTCAAGATAGCAACCGATTGAGGAACGAACTACACTTTGATCCAAGAGAGCGACCTATTGCCATTCAGTTGTACGATGATGATCCCGTCCGGCTGCGTAAAGCAGCGTTGTGCCTCCAAAGCTTGAAACCCGACGTGATCGACATCAACATGGGATGTTCCAACCGACGTGTTTCAGGACACGGGGCTGGAGCTGGCTTACTACGTGATACACAAAAGATTGCCACCCTCATCGCAGACCTGAGTGCAAGCCTGGCTGTTCCTGTGACGGTCAAAATTCGACTCGGATGGGACGATCAGAATCGCAATTACCTCGAAGTCGCAAAGATCGTCGAGGAAAATAACGGCGCCTTGATCGCCGTGCACGGCCGAACCCGCAAACAGGCATATAAAGGAAATGCGGATTGGGATGCAATTGCTGAAATCAAACGAGCGGTTTCCATCCCCGTGATCGGCAACGGTGATGTCAGGTCAACCGAGGACATCCGCCGTTTCTTTGCTCACACAGCCTGCGATGGAGTCATGATCGGTCGTGCGGCCATCGGCAACCCCTGGATCTTTCAAGATCGTCACGGCCAAAAAGTGTCACGCTCAGAATTGTCTGCTGTCATCTACGCCCACTACGAAGGAATGCTCAACAAGTATGGGGAGAGACTTGGATTACTGCGCTTCAGAAAGCATCTCTGCAGTTATCTCGCTCACGCACCACGGGCGGAGAGGTTACGCTACGCTTTATTGACCGCCGACGATAATAAAACAATCCTGAAACTCCTTGCACGCGCCGGATTTTCCAGGCCATCCGAACCCCTTCCACTCTTCGACTCTCAACAGCTCAGCCAGGCTTAATAATGTCTGTATTATCGCTTTCGTCTGCCGGTACCGAGAGGAAAACCTGCGGCAAAGCACCGATCGAAAGGGCTTTGAGGAATCGAACAAGGTATAATCGCATAAAGCCTGCCACGAGGTGATCCATGGGTTCTCGTTCCTACAACAATCAAGTACAGCGTTTTTTTGCCAGAATTAGAAAGAATCATGCCCTGGAACACGCCACCGTCCATCTTCTCAGCCAACGATATCCGCAAAGATCGTTGATCGGCCGTTCTGATTACAGGGGATTCTTTATCTACGGTGATGTTGCTGCTGATACACTGCAGAGCGTTGCAAATGAAGCGCTGATGCGGCTTCGGAACGGTGAGGCCCAATTGGCGATTCATCCGAACTGCGGAACGAATCTCGTCACCTCGGCATTTCTAGCGGGTTCCGCCTCGTTCCTTTCTCTGTTTGGAAGTAAAGGCGATGGTTGGCGCAAGCGGCTTGAAAGACTCCCGTCGGCAATTATATTTGCCCTCCTTGCATTATTTGTTTCCCAGCCCCTGGGCAATTACTTTCAAAGACGTTTTACGACAAACGCAGATCCCGGTTCGCTGGAAATCCTTTCTACGCGACGCATCGTCCGCGGTTCCACTTCGTATTTACGTGTCCTGACGAGTGATTAGCATGGGTGCCAGCACACCTACAGTCTATCTCTTCTACGGCAACGATAAACTCACGATCAACGAAACCATCGCCTCCATGCGAGTCAAGCTTGGCGATCCCTCGACTGCGGACATGAATCTGCAGCGGTTTTCAGGATCAGAACTCGATATGAGCGATCTCATCCAAAGCTGTACCGTTGCACCATTCATCGCTCACCGGCGACTGACGATCGTCGACAATGCGGAACGTCTTCCAACCAATCCTGATTGGCAATCCCGCTTCTTTGAGTTCCTGGATACGCTGCCGGATACATGCGCACTGGTCTTCATCGAAAATTCTGAGTATTACCGGAACAAGAAGAAGAAATACGAGTCTTCTTCACCGATCTTTCAATGGGCACAAGACCATCCGGAATCCACATACGTCCAGGCATATTTCGTTCCAAGGGATGCGGCATTTGTTTCCTGGCTGCGGAATCGCTGTCAGATGATGGGCGGAGAAATTGAACAGTCTGCTGCTCAACTCCTCGCCGACTGGGTTTCCGAAGATCCGTTCCTTTCAAATGAGGAGCTCGCAAAATTACTCGATTTCGTAGATCGTGCCCGTCCTATAGAAGTGGAAGACGTTCAGCAATTAACCCCCTATCGCGGCCATACTCTCTCGCGAGGCATTGGATGCGGGCGATTCACCAAAGCAATCACTTCCCAAAAATACGCCCGATTTTGTGATTAATAAAATCAGTGCACAGGCGAAGAAGTTTTCGATGGAACTACTTGAGCGGATCTACCACGAACTCCTCGAGATCGATTTGGCAAGTAAATTTGGGGGTCTCGATCTGGCCATCTCACTCGATTCATTCATCGCAAAATACTGCAGCTGAGTTAAGCAGCGATCGTTCCCGATCAAATTCAAAACCCAGTTCCTCTATAAATATCCTTACTCTTCTTCGATTCCCAACCAGAAGTGATCCGGAAGGACGGAGGAACTTCGTTCGATACGCACTCCCGCGATACGCTTGTTGGCGCCGTCTTCGATCGTGGTCGGGTGAGAAACACATATTTCGGGCGCAGATCCATACTTATTTCGATAATACGTTACGGCACGTACGTTCAATACGATGATTCAGGTCGGTTTCCCGATCGGCATCGAACCACAACATTCCGATCTTCATCTAAACCCTCCAGACAGCCGCAAAAAAGCGTCCCCTCAAATTCGTATAGCTTGACTTCTCCAGCATCCATAGAGCCTCAGCAGAAATACGCTGGTCCTTCTTGGGATCGAATCCGCGATTTTTCCCTCAAATACCAGATCGACCTTGTAATCATTCAGTAAGGTCATCTCCGGCTGGGGTATCCATCCACTCGAATATCCGCGTCTGTGGAGATCTGGTCTCATCAACCTGCGATTCGTTCGATAACAAATCATCCAATATTGCCCGAACGTCGAGCGTATCCGCACCGGACGCCGTGCAGTCGAGAAGCGGCACCTCACAGCGTGTCGCCGCCAGAAAGAGAGCAAGAATCTTGCCAACCATCGCATACAGCAACAATGCCGCGATTGCCAGGAAAAGCGCCAATCCCAATCCGGCCAACGAACCCGCCTCCCCTGCCGCGCCGATTCGTTCGATACGCACTCCCGCGATACGCTTGTTGGCGCCGTCTTCGATCGTGGTCGGGTGAGAAACACATATTTCGGGCGCAGATCCATACTTATTTCGATAATACGTTACGGCACGT
>JARRPX010000066.1 GCA_037382465.1 Anaerolineales bacterium
GTATCTTCTTTCATTAAATATCGTACAGCTCTGTGATACGATACCTCGACTACGCAAACGTTCAAAAACGGAGGGGAAATGCACTCCAAGAACCTACTAATCATCATAATCCTCAGCCTCCTCGCCGCCGGCTGCGCGCTGCTGCCCACGCCGAAGCCGGTCGTCTCCGCCTCGCCGCCGGCGGACGCCGAGCCCGGCGACCGCTGGACCTCGTCGGTGGACGGCATGACGCTGGTGCTCGTCCCCGCGGGCGAGTTCCGCATGGGCAGCGACGACGGCGACTACGACGAACGCCCGCTGCGCACGGAAACCACCGAGGCTTTCTGGATCGACCTGACCGAAGTGACCCAGGGCATGTACGCCCACTGCAGCGACTGCCCCATCCCCGACTGCTTCCGCGGCGACGACGAACATCCCGTGGTCTGCGTGGATTGGGACGCCGCCCGCACCTACTGCGAGTGGGCCGGTAGGCGTCTGCTCACGGAGAAGGAATGGGAGAAGGCGGCGCGCGGCACGGACGGGCGCATCTACCCCTGGGGGAATGAGCTCGCCTCCTGCGACTACGCGGTGATGTTCGATCCCGTGCTGGGCAACGGCTGCGGCTCGGGCGATTCGGCCTGGGCCGTGGGCAGCAAGCCCGAAGGCGCCAGCCCCTACGGCGTGCTGGATATGGCCGGCAACGTGTGGGAATGGGTCGAGGATTGGGATCCCTACGCCACCAACGGCGCGGGACGGGTGCTGCGCGGCGGCGGTTACTTCAGCATCCCCGCCACCGTGCGCGCCGCCAAACGCGAAGTGCTGCACCTGCCGCTTGATAAAAACGACAGCCTCGGCTTCCGCTGCGGGGCTTCGGCGGAATAGGAAAACGCCGGGCTGCGAAACGGGGGAACCGATGAACCGCACGCATATCTTACGCCTGATCGCGCTGGCCCTGCTGCTGGTCGTCGTCGACCAGGCCGCCAAGGCCCTCATACGCACAACGATGGAACCGGGAGAAAGTATCTCCATCCTGGGCGGCGCCCTGCGGATCCATTTCGGGGCGGCGTACTGCGGATCCATTTCGAGCCGGTCTTCAGTGGAGTCTCGTGGTTCGTGCCCGACCTGCCCGTCTGGGCGCGCGCCGCCCTGCGCCTCGCCTGGCTCTTCGTCGCCCTGCTGGCCTTCCCCGTCTACCTCTTCTACACCCAGACTCGGCGTCGCAGCGTCTGGACCGACGTTGCGGCCGTGGGTCTCTGCGCCGGCTGCCTCGGTCACCTGCTGGACGATTTGTTCGCCCCCTACACGACCGACTTCATCCGGTTCTTCGACGGGCCCAGCGCCAACTTCGCCGACGTCTATGCCTACGCCGGTCTGGCCGCATTGGCGGTCGAGCTGGGCTTTGTGCTGCGGGAGACGAGGTCCGAGTGGCGGGGCTGGCGGTATTTTCTTCACCGCACGATCGAGACGCGCAGGGCGTTCCTGCGTTTCGTTCGCAGAGGGTTTAAGATAGAGGATTGAGAGGGAATTACCAAACGACTCCCGCAACCGGTCCCCGTTATACGGCGAGGAAAATATACGCCAGGGCCACGGCCGTGAGCACGTGCCACAGGCCGTGACCGAATCGGCCCAGGATGCCGGTGTACTTGTCCACCAGCCACACGGCCAGCGCGCCGGCGAAATACGCCAGACTCGTCCAGCCCAGCGCCGCGTCGCCGCGGGTCATCACGCCCACCGTGATCAGCGCCAGCAGCAGCGCCATGCGCGCCAGCAGATATCCGTCCAGAAACCAGGCGAGCAAGATCCCGCTGAGCAGCGACCCGGCGAGCACGATTTCGGGTTCGTAAGCGTGTCCCGCCGCCAGCACGTAGAACGCCAGGCCGGCCATCACGGCGTACATGCCGCCGTGATCCCAGCGGGCGGACCAGCGCGTTTTCATGCCGTGGTACAGTGCCGAGCCGAAGCACAGGAAGGCCATGGCCACGCAGAAGACCAGCGCCGTCCAACTCGCGGCAAGGCGATAGACCACCCAGCCGGCGGCCAGGTAGGCCAGATTGGAGTACGTGTTGACCGGCTCGACGGGGATGCCGGTGGTCGCGTAGCCGAGGTAGCAGCCGCGGATCTCGCCTTCGTTCCAACCCCCGCGGCACAGATGCGGCGGGCCGATTTCGCCCGTCTTGGGGTTGACCTCCTGCTTGAGTTTTTCCTGACCGGAAGCCCACTTCAACACGGCATAGATCAGCAGCGCCATGGGCAAACACCAGGCCAGGCTTTCGAGCAGATACGCGTTCGTCATCGTGCCCCCTTTTCCAATTCTAGGATTTATCGGAATCCATGCTCAAGCAGTGGCCTCGTGCTCGAGAACCAATCCAGAGCGTTATGCTTCATCCAGCCACGTCAGGATCGGACCCTCGAACGCCTCGGCCACCCGTTCGAGCATCGCATCCGCCTCGGCTTGATTCAGATAGCACAGAGATTCTGGCCTGAGTCCGACCGTATGCAAATCGAGCCGCTCGATTTCACCACTGCGTTCTTGTCTCCAAACAGCCAGCGCGAATTTCTTGCCAAACTTCGTGCGGCCCATGTCGATGCCACCTTCGCTTCCGTGCGAGTTGAGGCGAGACAGTTGTGAGTTCTGCTCGTTCCACTTTGCGCTGTCTTCTCCAAACTTCGGACGGAAGCCCAGCTTCCTGAGACGAGGGTAGAGAATGCGGTTGATCGCACGTGTGAGCCTGACGGGGCCTTTGCGAAGCTCGATTTCAATCGCCTCGCGTGTCGCCTCGACTCTGCAGGCATAATCGGGATCCAGATCTGCAGCCTCGGTGATTTTCTGAAGGCATTCATCGTATCGCTTCTCCCAGAAAAGATCGTGCGCCTGCTGAGCCAATTCGAGCGCCTTTCGCTTCGCCGGATCCTGCAGTTTCGTTTTCATGCGCTCCTGAACTTCTTCCACCACTTTCAAATAACCCGCATAGTCCTCCCACGGCTGTGCATCCTCACCTTCTGCCCGAGCTTTCATCTCGGCATAAAGTGATATTCCCGCCTGCAGAACATCATCGGGGACATTCTCCCCGTCTCTGATCCTGGCATACTGGTCCGCTATCTTCTCCAGGTCCTGCAATGCCTCTACCAGATCAGGATGCAAACCAGCGAATCGCTCATCGGTTTCTTCCCCGGATTCGCCATTTTGTATGCTGCTCATCTTGCCTCCCGGAAGATTCTAAACCAGTGGTGACAATGCATGAAGCTGCTCAAAATGAGTGCCGGCGTTGATGCCTCGAAGTCACCCTCGCAGACCCTCCCGCGCCTTTCGCAGCGACTCTTCCCGGGCCTCCCATTCGCGCTGCAGCGGGATCGCCTGGCGGTAATACTCGTGCCCCTCGGCCGCCTGCCCCAAGGCCTCGTAAACGCGGCCCACGTCGTTCAGCAGGATGAGTGGTAGATCTCCAGCGCATCTTGGTACTGCTTCTGCGCCTCGTAGATCGCGCCGACGGCGTGCAAGGCGGCGGTTTCCATGATCCGGTCGCCCACATCGCGCAGGATCTCCCGCGCTCCCTGGCAGTGCGCCAGCGCCTCGGCGTACTGTCCCTGGCTGAGATATACCAGGCCGAGATTATGCAGCGCCTTGGCCTCGAATCCCCGGTTGCCCGTGCTGCGGTAGGCCTTCAGGGCGGCTGCGTAGGACTGCTGCGCAGCGTCCGGGTCGGCGGCGTAATCGCGCAGAATCCCCTGCGCCAGCGCGCAGCTTCCCGCTTTATCCGCCGCGGGACACATCCCCCCGCGCCGGGTCGCAAAGGCGCTCGCCCGGGCGAGAAAATCACGCTCGAAGATGAACCCGCCCGGACCAAGCCGCACGTCGTCCCGGAAGTAGTGCATCTGCACCACGGTCTGGTGGTACTGCTTGAAAGCCTCCGCATGGCGCCCCTCCGCCAACAAGGCGTCCGCTTCCGCCCACAGTTCCTGCCAGGTGGGGAACTCTTCTTCCAGGTCTTCGGCGGCCTCGTCGGAAACGCTGTCGTCGTAAGCGATCGACGGCTGCGCCCGGTCGATTCCATCCAGGTACACACCGGAAAGCCATTCGTAGTGCTGCAGGCCGACGAGATCGGCGAAGCGGTGATGGGCGGATCGAGCGCCATCCAGCCCTGGACGCAGCACAGCTTCCAGCTCGGAGCGGCGCGCCGGATTCACCAGCGCCCCTAATATTTCAACATCGACCAGCGAATCGTCGATCGCCAGTTTCGCATCCCAGGTGCACTCGTATTGAATCACGAGCTTGTTTTTCTCATACAGGCTGAACGCCCAGCCGTGATCCTCCCCGAACACGTAGTGCAGCAGGGTTCCCGGATTGTGGGACGTCATCGCCCGCACCGCGTCGAGCGGTGTGGCCTGCGGGATGATGGTCACCCAACCGTTTTGCGGTTGGAAGACCACGCCCTTTAAACCGGCCGCTTTCAGGAGCTCGATCCCCTGCTCCGCGACCTCGGCCCGCAGGTGGTAACTTTCGCTGAATTCACTCATGCTTCAATCCCTTCGTCGGATCACGCATCGAATTCTACATTCTTTTGTGGTCGTTGTCTCCATTGTTGGAGAGTAATCGGGCCCAATCGACCCATACAAAATTCCATCAAGATGCGTAGAGACGCCCCGGTGGGGCGTCCAGCACCTGGGCAAACACACAGGTTTGCCCCTACAATGATTGAGGAATGTATTGTGGAAAGGCGACCCGGCGGGTCGCCCCTACAAAAGCGCTGGCGATGGATATCCGCAACCAGCAAGGTACGGTGCTGGCGCCGGATATGTATCCGGTGCCGATATTTTGCGGATCTTTATCCGCTGCGATCCGATATAGATTTTACTGAGATAATCGGCAGATACACATCTGCGCAACACTGGTCGCGGGTGGATATCCGTAACCAACAATGGGCAGCACCCTGATGGACAATTTGAGCATTCGAGTCTACTATCCAGGCAGAAGAGGGATTCAACTATGCGTCTGAAGATATTCACGTCGCTCTCCATTCTGTTCCTCGTATCATGCGCACCCAAAGAGACGCCTGGTCCAACCATGGCACCGCTCGAGGCGACTGAGACCCCGTCGGCAAAGGCCGCGCCTCCGTAGCGTGCAAGCAAGCATAATCCAGGGTGTATCCCCGGATGGCAAATATTATGCCTACCTGTCCGGATTTGTCGGCGAACCGATGAGTGATTACGATCTCGAAGGTGATTACGACCTTCAGTTGAACGTGGTCTCACTGCAGGATGAATCGATCTTGGCGGAGATTCCACTCCTTTCCGATTCCTTTCCGGCCAATTTCCTGGAGTATGCAGAGAATCATCAAGACGAATTCGAATCGGAGTACGGACGACCCACGGTGGAGTTGGTCGCCCAGGGACTCTTCACCGCCTTCCAGACGGGTATTGGGGAATTCCAATGGTCGCCGAATTCTCGCTACCTGGCTTTCGCCGGGGAGATGGATGGGCCATCATCGGATCTGTACGTATTCGACGCAGCAAATCTCTCGGTTCGACGCTTGACTTCCGGCCCCGAGCAGATCCAGCGTATAACCTGGTCACCCGACAGCCAGCAGATCGCGCACGCCAGCACAAACGAGATTGCAGCAGGTTCCGCTTACACGAATCACATTGCAAGCCTCGATGGCAGCCGGGTGATTTCATTCCCTGACTACCGGATTCGAAGGGGATTTTGGCTGACCAACGATCACTACCTCGCATTTAACGTCGCAACCGGGGCCGGCAGCAATCACCTGATTCTGTACGACACGATCGAAGGGAGTGCGCGAGTGATCTGGCCATACCAGTTCAGTAACTGTTATTTTCTCACCTCTCGAGATTCGCTCCTGGTTAATTATCCTGAGTTTTCAATACTGGATGCCGGCATTTACCTCGTCGACCCAGCCACAACGAAATACACCCAGATCCTCACCGGTGAATTCTGGGCAATTCGAGCGCTCGAGCGGGAAGACTATCTGTTGGTTTTTGTGCGAATGGATGATGGCACGTATTTAGTGTCCAACGATTTCATGTCTGAGAAAATATCGGATAAGTCTGGCTGGATCTCGGTATCCCCGAATAATGAACTTATAGCGATATCGGGTGACAAGGATGATGGTGGACTTGATATTTATTCCCTCGGAGATCAAACGACGATTACGATCATAGATAATGAATTTTACGGCGTTGATTGGCTTCCCGATTCCTCCGGATTCTTCCTGGAAATTGGAGACTCCCTCTGCGTGCATGATCTGATTAACGGCAGCACGATCGAAGTCGATGATTCAATCAATTATTTTGGATTTCCTCCTTATTCCAAGTTCGTCGAGATCGAATGACCCTGAAAATGCGTCCGGAATTACCGGGCTTATTACTCGATGTCTATATCGACATGATTTACACCGATGGAATTTCTTCCTATCCGAGTTAATCCTCCCCGGGAGAAGGAGAAGTCTAGTGCTTCGTCTCAGAATAACCGCCCTGCTCTACTCCCTGCTCCTCGTATCATGCGCACCCAAAGAGGCGCCTGGTCCAACCATGGCACCGCCCGAGGCGACTGAAACCCCGACGATAACATCAGCACCTCACACTGCGACAGCCACTTCAACGATCCAATCATCAACCGTCACCCAATTCGTTGAAACCGCCGAGATGCCCATCCCCGAAGTTCTTCAACTAGAACCCGGCGATTATCTTGTTTACCTAGAAGAGATCGAATCGGGGGACGAGCTGATTTTTATCAAATCCGACGGCAGCAGCATGGTGTCGCGAAGATTCTCATATTTCCCGCCATACGCCATGCACCCCCTCGATGGCGTCTCACCGGACGGTAAGTACTTCGCCTTTTATACTGGTTATGCAGGTATGTTCATGGAATACGACCCTGCGCAGAAATTTAACCTTCAACTAAATATCATCTCTCTCCGGGGTGGCACCGACGTCATCGAGATTCCTCTTCTATCGATCTACTATCCGCTGAACTTTGTCATGTTGGCAGAAGAGAACATGAATCAGCTGAGCGAAGAGATCAGAGCCACCACACCGGAAGATGCAGCTCCCATTCTGTACGATGCCTTCTTACAAGGAATCGGTTCTCTCGAGTGGTCGCCGGACAGCCGATACTTGGCTTTTGCGGGTCAAATGGATGGTTTCTCATCCGATCTATACTTGTTCGACACGGAGGACGACTCGGTAACGCGGCTCACTTCCGGTCCCGGGCAGATTCAACGAATCTCCTGGTCCCCGGACAGCAAGCACATCATGCACGCCAGTGCGAATATGTTCAGCGTACATACACCCACGACGAACCACGTTGTCTCCGTGGATGGCACAAACGCGATCTCCTTCCCCTACGACGTAGGAGAATTTGAAGGCGGCTGGTTGAATAACGATCAGTATTTCGTCCATGAAGCTGCGAATGGACCGGGAGAGTATGACATCACGCTTCTCGATATTACCGAGGGCACTGCGCAAATGATCTGGCCAGACAGCTTCTCCACGACGGATTACATCGCTAGACGCAATCTTCTACTCGTCACGACCCTTCCGACCGAATCCGAACTTGAACCGGGCGTTTTTTTGGTCAACATCAACAACGCAAGTTACTCACGAATCGCCACAGGCATCGCCTCGGGGAAAGCCCTCGAACATAATGATTATCTCTGTGCTGTTTCGCTGGTTGATGATGGCACCTACCTTGTCACAATGGATCACGAAACGCAGAAAATCTCCGAGATGAGTGGCAGAATCGCAGTATCACCAAGTGACGATCTGCTTGCCATTTACGGCAGTAACTATCGTGACGAAAAAAACGGATTGGATATCTATTCCCTTCAAGATCAATCGACGATAACCGTCTTCGATCGTAGTGTGAGCAAGGTGATTTGGTCTCCCGAAGCTTCCTGCCTCTTCTTTGTCGCCGACGACTCCCTATATCGATACGATGTAACGCAAAGAACCACAACGTTGATCGATCCGCTCATTGAAAGAAGTCACAGCTGGCGTACCGAGTATCGGTTTATCCATATAGAATGAAGCCGAGGCATGAGTCATGAAAAAACCCCCCGTGGTGACGCCCGACGAAGAAGTGGACGTGGTGGGGCGCGTTTTCGGCGCGCCGCTGGTCGTCAAGGGACGCACATGGCTGCCGCTCACACAGGCCGGCGCGTGGGCCTACCTGGCCAAGCGCAGCGATAAACCGGGCCGATCCTGGCTGACCCGGTTGGCAGTAGGGTTCTTGAAGATGGCCGCCATGCTGGGTTCGGAGTGGCTGCATAATCTGGCCCACGCCGCGGCAGCACGCCTGGTGGGAAAACCGATGGACGCCCTGCGCGTGACCTGGGGCATGCCGCTGGTGGTGTACTACGAGCCGGACGATCCCAGCGTCACGCCGGAACAGCACATCGCCCGTTCGCTGGGCGGGCCGCTGCTGAACGCAGGCCTGCTCATCCCGCTGGCCTGCCTGCGAAGTACGACCGCGCCCGGTTCGGCGGCCCGCGAAGTGTGCGACTTCACCCTGGGCACGAACGTGTTCATCGGAAGCGTCGGGCTGCTGCCGATCCCGTACTTCGACGGCGGTCCAATTCTCAAGTGGTCGCTCGTCCGGCGCGGGCACAGCACCGCCGCGGCGGAGGAAACCGTTCGCAAAGCCAACCGGGGCTTGGGCGCGGTGCTTTCCCTCGCCGGCGTACTGGCGCTGCTGAAACGCAAATTCTTGATCGCCTGGTTCCTCGGCTTTCTCGGCACGGTGGCTGCGGCGATCGGATTCGGACTGATCGAGGAATAATCCCGCAGTTCGTCAGCTCCTGTCGAATGGAACGCCGTGAAAAACGAGCCCTGCCCGACCGTCGATGTGAGGGTCAGGCAGGGCATTTTTACGTCAGTTGTACGGAATCGTTTCGTGGTAGAAGGACTTCCAGTCCAGCACCCAGCCTGCCGTTCCGACCCGGGCGTATTCGATCAGGTAGACGTTGCCGCTGTCGTCGGTGGCGAAGACGACCGGCGATGTCGTGCCGGGCTGGTCTTCCATCCAGCGCGAGGCGGTGACGCTCAGCATGCTCGGTGCGTCCTGCGGATCAGCGCCGGGCGCCCAGAGGTGCGTTTCGAAGTAGCGCCACTGCCACTTCGTCTCACCGTACATCGGCTCGAACCAGAGCAGGTTCCCCCCGCCCTGCGGGACGGCGAGCATGAACCCGCGCGCAGCTTCGTCCCAGGTCATGTCGACGTCGAGCCACGATCCGACGCCCGAAGGATTGCCCAGCTGCGTGGGGACGGCCCACCCGCCCGCGGTGAGGGTCGTGCGCCAGATCTGCCCCGCCGAGTCGATCATGGCGACGTGCAGCTCGTCTTCGTAGTTGAGCGCGGTGATGCGGTCGAACGATCCGGAAGCGACCGTGCTCCACGATCCCCAGCTGTCGTCTGCGCTCTTGTTGAGCGTAAAAGCGTTTCCGTTCTCGGCGACCACGAAAAGCTGGCAGCGGTTATTGAGGTCGTGCGTCGTGTCGATGTCGGCCACGCTGGTGAGCGAACCTGGCAGCGCCACACTCGACCAGGCGCCGTTCCACTGGCCGTTCGATTGCACGGAGCGGGTGTAGATCTCCGAGTCATCCGCCACGACGAACACCTGTGGGCGGCCGCTGGAGTCCGCCGAGCAGGCGGCGATGCGCGTCAGCTCTTTTCCCTTGGCTGGCGTGCCCAGGGTCTGCCAGAAGTCGAAAGCGTCGGCGTAGCCGGGCGCAGAACCGCTGCGCGCCCGGTAGACCACCTGGTCCAGATCGCTGTCGACGGCAAACACGGCCGTCGCCATGGAATTATCCGGGCGCCGGTGTACGGCGACGTTGGATGCGTACCTCGGCGCCAGGCGGAAGCGCTCGACGCTGGCTCCGACGTTGTCGGCGTGTGCGGGTGTGTCCGGGGTACAAACCGGCGCGAGCTGGGAGAAATCCGCCGGTCCGCCGCCGTGCCCGACCCCAATGACGTACCATGTTCCCGGATTGCAGCCTCCCGTCGTCTTGTACATGATGGGCGATCCGGACGAACCACCCACCGTGTCGCAGTTGTGCACCACCACGTCGTTGTTCACGGCGGAGAGCTGGCAGTCGGCGTGGATCATGCCCGCGCCCCAGCGGGAGTTGCAGCCCACGATGTCGCGATGCACACCGTCGTAGAAAGGCGCCTCGCGCATGGTGATGGCCCACATGCCGCCATTAGCGCCCACCCAACCGCAGTTCGTCGAATCCCATTCCATGTTGTCCCACGTCGTGGCATCGTTATCGTCGTAGGGAAAATGATGGCGCGTGTAGGCCGGGTTGACCAGCTCCGTGCCCGACGCCGGCATCGCCGAAGCCAGGCGCAGCGGGGTCAGATCGAGCCCGTCCGTGTCCTGCCAGTTATCCACGCGTGCGATGCCCCAATCCATCCCCGACCCGAGCAGCGACTCACCTGCGCGCGAGCCGACCACGGTGCGGATCACGTCGGCGCGCGGCACATGGTACGCATCTGCAGCGACGCGGTCCGGGTGGAAGTTCGGATAGAAGCGCAGTCCGGTCTGCCACGCTCCGGTCGTGGTGTTCTCGAAACAATGGGCGGCAGCGACGATGTGGTCGGCGTCGATGAGGAACGCAGTGCAGCCGTTGTTGAGATAGCCGACCGCATTGTACGGCTGGCCGGGATCCTGCTTGAGTTCTTTGTACGCACGACCGCAGTACAGCGTTGCACCGGCCGATTCGATTCCGACGATCAAAAGCAAAAACAGCAGCGAGACGAAAGCTTTCTTGATTCTGGATTCCATGATGTCCCTCCCGGGAAGGTAGAGTTGAATTACGCAACGATTGAGAAGAAACCGTGTTCTCTTGGTCACAAGGGACGTGCCCGTCGAAGATGCAGGATGCCATCCCCCTACTATTCTGGGAATAGTGTCTCCTCTGTCTTCAATAAAATACACCCGTATTCGAGACATGCGCAAGAGCCCCGCAAAGCCTGCATCATCCGAGGCCAATATCTCCCGCGACCAAGTGTTGATTTCCCCTCCGCTTTGTGCTATGATCCTCGAAGCTCAAGCAGAGCATGAAATGAAACGATCAACGGACAGCAAGAAGTATTATTACTACTATTTTTGGTGGGAGGAGGGCCCACCGTTTCTGCGCGTTGACTAGTTCATAACCAGAATTTGTCGGAATACCCAAGCGCGGAGCAGCGGCTCGGCGCTTTTTCGTTTTCCGGGACACATTCGAGGCACGACCCGGAAAACCCTTGTGAAACGACGTGCCGGGAGGTGGCCGTGATTATCGTCATGAAGCATCAAGCCAACGCAAAGCAGGTGGCCGCCGTGGTTTCCCGCGTGGAGAACCTCGGTTACCGCACGCATCTCAGCGAAGGCGAAGAACGCACCATCATCGGAGTGATCGGCGACGAACGCCCCGTCGATCTCAACCAACTGGAATTGATGGACGGCGTGGAGAAAGTGCTCCAGGTTCTGCGCCCCTTCAAGCTTCCCTCGCGCGAGATGCACCCACAGGACACCGTGGTGGCCTTAAACGGTGTTAAAATCGGAGGGCCGGAGATCGTCATCATCGCCGGCCCCTGCTCGGTCGAAAACCGCCAGCAGCTGCTGGAGACGGCGCACGCCGTGAAGGAAGCCGGCGGCGCCGCCCTGCGCGGCGGCGTGTTCAAGCCGCGCACCTCGCCCTACAGCTTCCAGGGGTTGGGCGAAGAAGGACTCGAACTCCTGGTCGAAGCCAAGCAAGAGACGGGGCTGCCGATCGTGACCGAGGCGATGACCATCGAACAGGTATCCCTGGTGGCGCGCTACGCCGACGTGATCCAGATCGGCACGCGCAACATGCAGAACTTCCCGCTGCTCAGCGCAGTGGGCGAATCCGGACATCCCGTGCTGCTGAAACGCGGCATGATGTCCACCATCGAGGAATGGCTCATGGCCGCCGATTACATCCTCTCCAAGAACAACCCGCACGTGATCCTCTGCGAGCGCGGCATCCGCACCTTCGAGCGCGCCACGCGTGCCACCACGGACATCAACGCCATCCCGGTGCTCAAGGAACTCACCCATCTGCCGGTCATCCTCGACCCCAGCCACAGCACGGGGAAGAGCGCCTACGTCAGATCCGTGGCTCGCGCCGGGGTCGCCGCCGGAGCGGACGGCCTGATCGTCGAAGTCCACGTGCATCCCGAGGAAGCCCTTTCCGACGGCGCGCAGAGCATCAAACCGGAAACCTTCGCCGAACTCGTGCACGAAGCCCAGGTTTTGAGCGAAGCCGTGGGTAGAAAGCTCGCCAAGCACTGATGAGACTCTCCGAAACGCGCCTCTCGATCGTTGGGCTGGGCCTGATGGGCGGATCCCTCGCCCGCGCCCTGCAGGGCCAGGTTGCCGAGCTGATCGGCATGGACTGGGATCCCCAGGTGGTGCAGCAGGCAAACGAGCTGGGAATCTTCGATCGCGCCAGCAACGACCTGCACTACACTTTGGAAAACAGCGATCTGGTCGTGCTGGCCACGCCGGTGCGTGCCATTCTGGACACGCTGAAACAAATCGGCCGAGACCTACCGGTGCCGCCGCGATTGTTCGACCTCGGATCGACCAAGGTCGAAATCGTCCAGGCGATGAAAGCCCTGCCGAAGGGAGTCGACGTCCTGGGCGGACATCCGTTGTGCGGAAAGGAACGTGCCGGGCTGGCCTCCAGCGAAGCCGATCTCTATCGCAACAAAACCTTCGTGATCACGCCCCTGGAGCGTACATCGGAGGAGATGCTGGCGCTGATCGAAGAGCTCATCGCCGCCGTAAACGCTCGCGCCTTGGTCATGGACCCCGAACGCCACGACAGCCTGGTGGCGGTCACCAGCCACCTGCCGTATTTATTGGCGGTTACGTTGATCTCCGTGGGCATGGAAGCCAGCGCCGTGGATGACGCCATCTGGGACCTGATCGCCTCCGGTTTCATCGACACCTCCCGCCTGGCGGCCAGCGATGTGACCGTGATGAGCGACATCCTGCTCACCAACCGGGGAGAGATTCAGAAGGCGCTCGAGCGTGCCATACTCAACCTGCAGGAACTGACCAAAATCATCGCCTCCGGCGACGCCGACAGGCTCTTCGCTGAATTGACCCTGATCCGCAGTCAACGCGCCAGTATAGACAACCAAGAATCCGAGGAGCCTCATGGAAATCCGCATCCCCAAAGCGGCTAAGAAACTACGCGGCAGCGTGCGCCCGCCGGGAGACAAATCGATCTCCCACCGCGCCTTGCTCCTGGGCGGCATCGCCCAGGGCACCAGCCGCATCCAGGGATTTCTACGCGCCGGCGTCACCGACGCCATGCTGGGCTGCCTGAAAACCCTCGGCGTCGATGCGGAATTCATGGGCGACGACGATCTGGTCATCGTCGGCCGCCCCTGGCGTACACCGGACGAAACCCTGGACTGCCACAACTCAGGCGCCACGATGCGCATGCTGCTCGGCGCGCTGGCCGCCCAGCCCATCGAAGCCACGCTGGACGGCACCCAGCGCCTGCGTAAACGCCCGATGAAACGCGTGGTGGATCCTCTACGCCGCATGGGCGCCGACATTCAGGGCGCGGCGGATCAACCCCCGCTCGAGGTTCACGGCCGGAAGCTGCACGGCATCGACTACGAAATGCCCGTCGCTTCGGCGCAGGTGAAGACCGCCATACTGCTGGCGGCGCTTTTTGCCGACGGTCCCACGACACTCCACGAACCCGGCCCATCGCGCGACCACACCGAACGCATGCTGCGCTGTCTGGGCGTATCGGTGAACGCCAACAACGGCGACGTCGAACTGAAACCGGAAGCGGGGCCGCTGTCGGCCTTCTCGCTGGTCGTCCCCGCGGACGTCTCCTCCGCCGCGTTCCTGATCACCGCCGCCGCCATGATTCCCGGTTCCAAACTGGAACTGCGGAGCGTCGGGGTCAATCCCACCCGCACGGGCTTGATCGACGTCCTGCAGGAAATGGGCGCAGACATTCGCCCAGAAAACGAACACCAATCGGGCCTGGAGCCGATCGCCGATCTCATCGTCCGGCAGGGCCAGCTGCGCGGCGTGGCGGTTTCCGGCGAGCGCGTGGTGCGCATGATCGACGAATTCCCCATCTTCGCCGTCGCCGCCACGCAGGCCGAAGGTGAGAGCGTCGTCACCGATGCCGCCGAGCTGCGTGTGAAGGAATCCGACCGCATCGTCTCGCTGGTCGGCGAACTGCAGAAAATGGGCGCCCAGATCGAAGCCCGGGAAGACGGCTTCGCGATCGCCGGGCCAACCCGGCTCCAGGGCGCTGTCGTCGAGTCGCACAAGGACCACCGCCTGGCCATGGCGCTGACCGTCGCCGGATTGATCGCCGAGGGCGAAACGGTGGTGCGCGGGGCGGAATGCATCCAGCAGTCCTACCCCGAATTCGTGCCCACGCTGATCTCCTGCGGAGCTGAATTGGCATGAGCCGTGCCGGCCTGCTGGGTTACCCGCTGTCGCACTCCGTGTCGCCGGCGATGCACAACGCGGCCTTTGCCGCCTTGGAGCTTCCCGGGCGCTACGATTTGTTGGAGACGCCGGCCGAGGAACTTGCAGCGGCGGTGGCGCGCTTGCGCCAGGATGACTGGCTGGGCGCCAACGTGACCATCCCGTACAAGGCTCGCGTGATTCCGCTGCTGGACGAGATCGATCCTTCGGCGGCGGGGATCGGCGCGGTGAACACCATCGTCTGTGACGAGCAGCGGTTGATCGGACACAACACTGACGTTACCGGTTTCCGGGTCGATCTGCGTTCGCACGGCGTCGAGATCGATGGGGACAACGTGGTCGTCCTCGGCAGCGGTGGTGCAGCGCGCGCCGTCACGGCAGCGTTGATCCCTGACGGGGCGCACATCAAATTCATCACCCCGCTCATCGATGAAGCCCAGCGCCTGATCGAAGACTTGATCGTACCCGCCGGCGCAGAAGCGCAGATCCTGCCCTGGGAAGGCGGCAGCTTCGCCGGAATCGAATGCCGCCTGCTGGTCAACGCCACGCCGGTGGGCATGTCGCCAGACGTCGAAGCCTGCCCCTGGCCGCAGGACGTCTTCCTGCCCGCGGGTGCTTTCGTATACGATCTGGTTTACAATCCGGCCGAAACGATGCTGATGAAGCGCGCTCGCGCCGAAGGTCTGGAATCCGGCAGCGGCCTGGGCATGCTCGTCGAACAGGGCGCTTTGGCCTTCGAACTTTGGACGGGGGAAACGCCCCCGCGCCGGGTGATGGCGGCCGCAGCGCAAGCCGCCCTGGAGGGTCGACGTGCTTAGATACCTCACCGCCGGTGAATCCCACGGCCCGCAGTTGACGGCCATTCTGGAAGGCATGCCCGCCGGGCTGCCGCTTTCGGCGGACGACATCGCGCCCGACCTGGCCCAGCGCCAGAGCGGCTACGGCGCCGGCCCGCGTATGAAGCTGGAGAAGGACGCCGTCGAGATCGGCGGAGGCGTGCTGGCCGGACAGACGACCGGCGCGCCGATCGCCCTGATCATCCGCAACCGCGATCACGCAAACTGGAAGGGCAAGACCGTCCCCGCCATGACCGTTCCCCGGCCGGGACACGCCGACCTGACGGCCGCAGTGAAGTACGGCTATTCCGATTTTCGCTTCAGCCTGGAGCGCGCTTCGGCGCGCGAGACGGCCGCGCGCGTGGCGGTCGGCGCGGTGTGCCGCAAACTGCTGGCGCAGTTCGACATCCGCGTCGGCAGCTACGTCACCGCCATCGGACAAGTCAGCGCCAATCTGGATGCGCTGAATCTGGAAATGCGCCTCGCCCGGGCGGCGGAGAGCGAAGTACACTGCCCGGACGAAGCGGGAACGCAAGCGATGCAGGCGGAGATCAAGGCCGCCATGCAGGCCAAAGACACCGTAGGCGGCATTTTCGAGGTCGTCGCCATGGGGCTGCCGCCCGGTTTGGGCAGCCACGTCCACGGCGACCGCCGCCTGAGCAGCCAACTGGCCGCGGCGCTGATGAGCATCCCGGCCATGAAGGGCGTCGAGATCGGCGAGGGATTCGCCCTGGCCTACAAACGCGGCACGGAAGTCCACGACGAGATCGAACTCGAGGACGGCATCCTTTTACGGCGCAGCAACCGCGCCGGCGGCCTGGAAGGCGGCATCACCACCGGCGAACCCCTTATACTGCGCGTGGCGATGAAACCGATCTCTACCACGCTCACGCCGCGCGCTTCGGTGGACGTCGCCCGCGGCGAGGCGGCGCAGACCAACTACGAGCGTTCGGACTTCTGCGCCGTGCCGCGCGCCGCGGTGGTCGGTGAAGCCGTGGTCTGCATCGTGCTGGCCAACGCCCTGCTCCAAAAACTGGGCGGTGATTCGCTCGACGAACTGCTGGAGCGTTTTCGCCAATTGCGCACCGCTCGTCTCGAAGATCTGGAGATGGACGATGAGCCCATCGTCTTCTGGGATTAGCGCCCTGGCGCCGCAGAACGTGGCGCTCTTCGGTCCGCCGGGGTCCGGTAAAAGTGCCGTCGGCAGACTTCTGGCGCAGCATTTGCAGCGCAATTTTCTCGACATGGACGCCCGCATCGAGGAACGGGCCGGTAAGCCGATTCCCGCCATCTTCGGCGAAGATGGCGAACCCGCATTCCGCGAGATGGAAGCCGGCCTCTGCCGGCAATTGGCCGGCGAAAGCGGGCAGGTGATCTCCTGCGGCGGCGGCGCGCTGGTCGATCCCGGCAACCGCGAACTGATGGAAGCCAGCGGCCGGGTGATCTTCCTGGATTGCCCGCAAGAAGTCCTGCTGCGGCGCACACAGAAAGCGGACCACCGCCCGCTGCTCAGTGGGGATAAAGAAGCGCAGCTGCTGGCGCTGCTGGAAAAACGGCATGAGGTATACGCCTCCTTCCCCTACCGCGTCGACGCCTCCGGCGACGACCCCGAACGCATCGCGCAGGCAGCCCTGGCGCTGCTGGACGATTTGGGCAGTTCGACCTTACGCGTCGAAGCGCCGCCCCCGGCCTACGACGTCATTCTCGGAACCGATCTGTTGCAAAGCGTGGATGCGCTCTTGTCCGAACGCGGCTTGAATCCGCCCTTCGTCGTGGTGAGCGATTCGAACGTCGCCCCGCTATACGCCGGGAGCGTTTGCGAAGGATTGGACGCCGAATCGGTCGTGATCCCCGCCGGCGAGGAACACAAGACGCTCGATACGGTCCGCACGCTCTATGAACGATTCCTGGAATTGGGAATCGAACGCCGCGCAACGATCGTAGCCCTGGGCGGCGGCGTGATCGGAGACATGACCGGATTTGCTGCGGCGACATTCATGCGCGGCGTGCGCTGGGTCAATCTGCCCACCACCCTGCTGGCCATGGTGGACGCCAGCATCGGTGGAAAGGTCGGCGTCGATTTGCCCCAGGGGAAAAACCTGGTCGGCGCCTTTCATCCGCCATCCTTGGTCATCAGCGATACGGACACGCTGGACACGCTGCCAGAGAAAGAACTTCGCAACGGCATGGCGGAATTGTTCAAGGCGGCCTTGATCGCCGATCCGCTGCTGTTCGAGTGGCTCGAGCGGGAAAACACGCGGCCGACCGTACGCTGGATCGAACGCGCATTGGCAGTAAAAATCGACATCGTCAACGTCGATCCCTTCGAACACGACGTACGCGCCAAACTCAACCTGGGCCACACCGTGGCGCACGGCCTGGAAGCCGCCAGCGAATTTGGATTAAGCCACGGTGAAGCGGTCGCCATCGGGCTGGTAGCGGAAGCGCGCATGGCCGAGGCGCTGGGTCTGGCGGGCGCAGGATTGGCCGCGCGCATCGAAGCCGTGTTGACCCGACTGGGCCTGCCCACACGCTTCCATAAACTCGCCGTCCCGGAAGTACGCGCGGCCATGTCCAGCGATAAGAAGAAAGCCGGCGGCCGCCTGCATTTCGTTCTGCCGGTCGATCCCGGACGAGCGGAAATCCGCCAAACGGTCCCAGAAAACATCATTCTGCAGACGCTCGAAAGCGTGAAGGAGTCCGCATGAAAACGATCCTGGTGCTCCACGGTCCCAACTTGAACCTGCTCGGTGTGCGCGAACCCCAGGTCTACGGCTCGACCACGCTGGCGCAGATCGACGAGAGTTTAAAGCAAGAAGCGCAGCGCCTGGATCTGTCCGTCGAGACGCTGCAGTCCAACCATGAAGGCGCCTTGATCGACGCCCTGCATCAGGCGCGTGGAAGCGCCAGCGGGGTGATCATCAATCCCGGTGGGCTGACGCACACCTCCGTCTCGCTCCGCGACGCCATCGCCGCCAGCGAGCTGCCGACGGTGGAAGTGCATCTTTCCAACATCTTCGCCCGGGAGGAATACCGCCGCCGGTCGATCAGCGCCGAAGCCTGTGTGGGCATCGTCGCCGGTTTCGGCTGGCGCAGCTACCTGCTGGCCTTGCAAGTCCTGGCTGAACGATTGAACGCGGGAACGGGATGAACGCGATTCAACGGCCAGGCCATCACAGAAATCACACCGAGGAACCCGGATGAAAAAGCAACCCCAATGCATGGACGCCGTCCAGCCCAGCTTTTACGCCGAACTCGACGGGACGATCGCCGGGCTGCGCGCTCGCGGCACGGACGTGATCCGTCTGGACATCGGGTCGCCGGATTTGCCGCCTTCGGAGGCGATCATCGAAACCCTGAACCAGTCGGCCCGCGATCCCGGTCATCACGGCTACCAACCCATCAACGGGCCGCGACCGCTGCGCCAGGCCTGGGCACACCTCTACGCGCGCCTCTTCGACGTGAACCTCGATCCCGAATGCGAGATCGTACCCCTGCTCGGTTCCAAGGAAGGCATTTTTCATTTCACCCTGGCCAACGCCGAAGCGGACGACGTGGTGCTGATTTCTGAACCTGCCTACCCCATTTACGCCCAGGCGGCACGCTTCGTCGGGGCGCAGGTCGTGCTGCTGCCCTCGGACGAAGCGCACGGCTTTCTGCCCGATTTCAGTGCCATTCCGCCCGGTGTCGCCGAACGCGCCTGTTTGCTGTGGCTCAACTACCCCAACAATCCGACCGGCGCTACGGCAACCTTGGATTTCTTCGCCCGGGCGATCGACTTCGCCCGTGAACACAACGTTCTGCTCTGCCACGACGCGGCCTACTGCCAGGTCACCTTCGACGGCTATCGCGCCTCCAGTCCACTGCAGATCGAAGGTGCCAGGGAAGTTGCCGTGGAGTTCAACTCACTGTCCAAATCGCACAACATGGCCGGCTGGCGGGTGGGCGTGGTCGTCGGCGGTGAAGAACTTGTGGCGTCGGTGCGCAAGCTCCGGCCGAGCGTCTACAGCGGTCAGTTCAAGCCCGTCACCGACGCTGCCACTGCAGCGTTGAACGGCGATCAATCCTGGCTCGATGAGCGCAACGAGATCTACCGCCGTCGGCGGGATATGATCCTCGAAAGTTTGAACGCCCTGGGTGTGGAACCCGCGGTCCCCCAGGCGGCGCTGTACGTCTGGATGCCCATCCCCGAGGGCTGGACTGCGGACGATTTCACTTCGGCGCTGCTGCAGGCCACCGGCGTCAGCCTGACCCCCGGGACGGTGTTCGGCAAGTCCGGCGAGGGCTACGCCCGCATTTCCCTCGGCGCGGCGAACGAACGCATCGAAGAAGGGATGGGCCGCTTTACGGAATGGTGGCGGGCGAACATTAGGTGATGTAAATTTCCGTAGTACTTCTGACCATGTACCGGGAGGTTTTTGAATGAACCCGTTCTTCTTCGGGATCACATTCGGGATCGCTTTCGGTTTGGCTTTCGGTTTGACCTGGGCGCTCGTGCGGCAGAGGAAGGAACGCCGAGAGTAGTTTGCACAGTTGAAGTACGCAGCAGCTCTCCCCAGGAATTGCGTGAACACACCCACCTTGAATTCAATCGGTTGGCGGAGATGTTGTCATGACGGTGATCCTCGAAACC
>JARRPX010000067.1 GCA_037382465.1 Anaerolineales bacterium
TGTTTTCATCGCCCCGTATACAGGGGGCACGCAAAGTGGGTCGGTGAAGATCGCGCTGGCATTTGATTTACCTCTGGTCGTCACGGAGCATAGTGCCGAGGGGATACAAGGTGCAAATCCCGATTTCTTGTATGTAGTTCCCGTACAAGATTCAGTGGCTATTGCGGATGCGCTCGAGCGACATCTCGATAAAAAGATGATTGCCGTTAGTCATCAACAAGATCGAGGCGACTGGGAGAATCTATACCAGGCGATTTATAAGTACGCAAATATCAATCATGATGATCTTTCTTAGGAGAATGGTTTAGCTTTGCAAAGCAGAATTGAAAATATAGTAATAAGCAACAAATCAGCCGCGAAGAAACTCATTAATATCTTAGGGGTGGTCTTTGCTGTATTGGCTAGTGTTTACTTTGTCACTTTTTTCCTTCACCATTTCTCATCTTTACCTCGCCTTACTTGGGATTTTCCTGCAATCCTCAACACATTTGCCGCATTATTTTTATATGGCTTATCCTTTCTCACTATGGCTTATGTATGGTTTGTTCTCTTGTGTGGTACTGGGGAAGAAGCGCATTATAGTGAGGCTGTCACGATGCTCGCACTGGCACAATTTGGAAAGTACATTCCAGGAAAGGTCGCACCGCAGATTGGTCGTCTGGCGCTGGCAAAGATCTACGGTTACCAAGGCTCGAGAGTGATCGTCAGTATGGTCTTGGAAATCGGTTGGTCGATCTCCCCTTCTTAGTCTTTGCGTTTCTATTGTCAGTGGTGAACTTCTTGCTTTCAGGTGGGATTGCAGATTTCTTATTGCACGGGATTTTTCATGCATCACACAGCAACCTGTGGACACTCTCGGGTTTGTATTCCATCGCATGGGTCGTTGGATTTATTACACCGGGAGCACCGGCTGGTTTGGGAGTGCGAGAAACGATTTTTCTCACAGCATTGCGCCCGATATACGGCGAGGGTGCCGCACTCGGAATTACAGTAACGATGCGTGTGTTGACGGCTTTCGGAGATGCGTTGATTTTCGCCGTCGGAATTTGCCTGCGCAAGTGGGTGAGGCCGGCAGCAATTACTTGAGATCGATTCTAACGGGATTGCTTGCTCTGGATTCAACAATGAGAAATTTGTCATAGCTCCAAGCTTGTTTTAAGGATTCGCGCTTCCGATAGACTCAAATCGGATCATTGGGTAAACTCATATTC
The DNA here is from genome assembly GCA_037382465.1 of Anaerolineales bacterium. Lineage (NCBI taxonomy): Bacteria > Bacillati > Chloroflexota > Anaerolineae > Anaerolineales > Anaerolineales bacterium. Next base: position 1,212 of record JARRPX010000067.1, read on the forward strand.
CACGCGTGGGCTAGAGAGGAGGCAGTTGAAGCAGTGTTGTTCGGATTGTTCTGCTGGTCGATTTCTGCCATTTTCATTCTATTGATAACAACCTTTGGTTATCGCCTTCTTCGAACAAACAAAACGGCAATGAACTTGGTTTGTTTCTTGTTTCTGGGAATCTTTTTCACGACCATTTTTCAATTGTCGATGGGATTATTAGGCCGGTTAGCGCCAGAACCAATCTTGATCGTCAGTGTGGTTGGAATTACTGCCTTGGCACTTATACCGGATAGTAGAACCGCAATTATCGAATCCGGAAAAGAAGGGGTTAATTTTCTACGTCGATGTTCGGTGATTTGGAGCAGCTTACCTCGATGGCTGCGGTTTCTGACCATTGTGTTTATCTTCGCCAGCGGCGTGCGGTTTACGTTTCTAATTTGGGCGCTACCGCCATTTGTTTGGGATTCGCTGACCTATCATCTTGTGAACGTAGCGGAATGGACTCGGCATGCTCGGATTTTTATCGTCGATGCTGCGGTCCCCCGCGTGGCATTGCCATCGAATTACGAAACTTTCGCAACATGGTTCACTGTTTTTTTGCATCATGACGTCGTTGTCGAGGCAGCCGGGCTTCCTGCTTACTTTCTGATATTCGCCGCCTCCTTTGCAATCGCTCGTAAAATCAAGTTGAAGTATCAGGCTGCTTGGATCGCAGCGCTGAGCTATTGTTCGACCCCTGCCCTCGTATTGGTGGTCACAGGAACGAAAAACGATCCATTTATGACCGGAATTTTTCTATCTGCGATCGCGATCATATTGGATATTACCCAACGTGAAGATCAGAGCAAGGCCAGGAACTTACCCGGCCAGGTTGTTCTTCTCGCAATCATCTTGTTGTATGCCGTAGGGACAAAGGCGTATATCCTCAACCTGCTACCGGGATTGTTCGCAATAGCCATCCTCGGGATGATCCAGAGTAACCGAAAGCGAAAATGGTTTGCCTTCATTCGTGAAATATGGCATCAAATTAGAATCATCTCCGCTTCTCAGCTGAGATGGTTGACACTTCTATTGATCGCGGGGTTATTCATTGGGGGATTTTGGAATCTTCGGAATTGGGTGCTATTCGGAAATCCCTTCTATCCTTTTTCGCTGCGTATTCAAAATGAAAACGTCTTTCAGGGGGTAGAAGGTTTCCTTCCAGTTGGTTTGGAACGTTTACCACGGAATCTGGTTAATTTCGCGGGCAAATTCGGCGATGGCAATTTTAAGATTATCCCTGCTTTGGCAGAAACGACAGGCTGGGGGTGGTTTGCTTATATCTTAGGGCTCCCTGGGTTAATTTGGGGTTTTATCAAATCGAGCAAGATTAGAATCCTCACCTTTACATTCGTGCTCACGTTTCTGATCCTTTTCATGGCGATCAATCCCGGTCCGTATAATATGCGTTATCAAGTCTATTTCCCAGCGCTATTTGCATTGGGATTTGCCGTGTTTTATGAGTGGATGCCGAAATCCTATCGCCTGGAAAGATTCATTTTTATCACGCTGATTTATTTCACACTGGGTATGAATCTGGTCTTGACGATTAATTACAATCGCGTCAGCGTGGATGAATTTGGCCACATCTTATCTGTCCCAGTTCTAGAAAGGGATGCGGCAAGACTACGGGTTTATGTTCCTCAAGAATACGAGGATGCCTTGGAGGTTGTATCAAACGATGAGATACTGGGATATAACGTGGGTATTGATGCCTTGATCTATCCGTTATATCGAGCGGATTATTCCCAAGTACTGGCTTATGTTCCAATTGATGTTGATGAAAGTTGTGAAAGTATTGCTCTCAAGATGCATACCCGAAATACGAAATGGCTTTTTACAGCAGTAATAAAGAGAGAATCGAAACGTGGATCGTTCTAGGCTTGAGCCTAGGATTTCTTTATTGGTATTGGGGTGCACAGTTTGGGAAATCGATCAGCTTCTACATCCAGTTGTTACTCGATATCTTTCCATTCCTCGGTTCTTGAACAAAGACTGCTTATAATTGAAATTAACATTATTGAATCAATTTTTTGCGGGGCAATGTTATGAGTTTCAGGTGCCATCGTTCCATGGACGAAATTCTTGTCAACCATCATTGAGGATGGGGTATAATCGTATACAATTAAATATCTAAGCCTTCGGGGCAGGGTGAGGGCAGGGATGCTCAATTCCCGATCGGCGGTAAAGCCCGCGAACGCAGCCGCGTAGAACCGTTGTAATTACGGTGCCGACGGTACAGTCCGGATGGAAGAAGGCTCCAAGCGAAGCAGCGATCGACGCTGCCAAGATTGTGGTGTGCGCCCCGAAGAGGATCCTCTTCGGGGCTTATGAATCGCTGCGAATCTCCCGCGATGTATGCCTGCGCCCCGAAGGATGCCCTTCGGGGCGTTTGACGTTGCCGCAAGACTGCGGTTCGTTGAACAGGATCATGGATGAGCGCGAACAAGAAATTGCGAGTCAAAATTCCTTCAACAACGTGGAGCATTCTCGTCGCTGTCTTCCTCGCTTTCTTCCTTTGGGAAGGAGTAAGCCGCTTGAGCGGATTGCCTGCGTTTATCCTTCCACCCCCTGGCGCAGTGTTCGACCGTTTCCTGCGAGCCTTATCAGATGGGAGCCTGCTCCACAACACTGTTGCCACATTGATCGAGGTCCTGGGCGGACTGGTGTTGGGATTGTCATCCGCAACGTTGGTCGGGTATGCCGTTGCAAAATCGCGCACGGTCGAACGCCTGCTGTCGCCGTACATCGTAGCATCCCAATCCGTTCCGATCGTTGCCATTGCGCCTTTGCTCGTCATCTGGTTCGGTCCCGGTAAAATTTCAAAAATCATGATCAGCTCCCTGATCGTGTTTTTCCCGGTTCTGGTCAACACGGTCGTCGGAGTCCGTTCCGTCCCGGAAGATCTGCGCGATTTGATGCGCTCGCTGCGGGCAACCCGCTGGCAGATTTTCCTCAAACTCGAGGTGCCGGCGGCGCTGCCGGTGCTCTTCGGCGGGCTCAAGGTCGGCGCGACACTCTCGGTCATCGGCGCAGTGGTCGGCGAATTTGTCGGATCCGATGAGGGCTTGGGTTTTTTAATCAACGTCGGGCGCGGCGTGTTCGATACTTCCCTGGTGTTCGTGGCGGTGATCATGCTGATCACGCTGGCGCTCGTTCTTTACGGCCTGGTGACCGCCGTCGAACGGCGGGTTTTGGCCTGGCATCTAACATCATCGAATTAAAAAGGAGGAATTACCTGGTGAAAGGAAAGCTGTTTATCACTGTTGCTGTGGCCTTGGCGATCGGAGCTTGCCAGTCGACGATCGATAATCAAGCACCAGCAGAAGCGGAAATGGACCATCTACGCATCGTCATGAGCTATCGGCCGGACGTACAGTTCGCGCCTTTCTACGTCGCCGATTCGAGTGGCTATTTCGAGGAAAACGATATTGCGGTTAAATTCGAACATCTTGCCGAGTCCGAATCCGTTCAACTCGTGGGGGCGGACGAAATCCAATTCGCGATCGTATCCGGGGAACAAGTTCTCCTGGCGCGAGCGCAAGGCCTGCCTGTGGTTTACGTGATGGCGTGGTGGCAGGATTATCCCATCGCCGTCGCCGCGGCCGCCGACAGCGGCATCGACGTGCCTGCCGACTTGGTTGGTAAACACGTCGGTTTCCCCGGAGTGTACGGCGCCTCGTACATCGGTCTGCGTGCGCTGCTGGGCGCCAACGGAATCAAGGAAGCGGATATCAACCTGGATCCGATCGGCTTCACCCAGGCGGAAGCCTTGTTTCAGGGAACGGTCGATGCGGCGGTCGTGTACGCCAACAACGAGCCCGTCAGGCTGGAAGCACAGGGGTTCCCGGTTGTGGTTATGCCCGTTGCCGATTACGTGAAACTGCCGTCGAACGGGCTCATCACCAACGAAAAAACCCTCGCCGAAAATCCGGATCTCGTGCGGCGCATGGTGAGGGCCATCCTGCGCGGCATACGGGAAACGATCGACAACCCCGGCGATGCTTACGAAATCGCCAAGGATTATGTGGAGGGTCTGGCAGAAGCCGACGAGACCATCCAATATAAAGTACTCGAAGCGAGTATCGGGTATTGGATCGCCGATCCGCTGGGGTATTCCGACGCGGGAGCCTGGGAGAACATGCAGTCGGTTCTGTTGGAGCTGGAATTTCTTCAGGAGCCGGTTGACTTGAGCCAGGCGTACACCAACGACTATTTGCCGTAGCCTATGCGCGATTCGATACTGACCGCCCACGATCTATCGATGACCTTCCCCAACGGGAACGGCGGCTTGTGTACCTTGCAGCACGTGCAGTTCGAGGTGCGCCGCCAGGAATTCGTCTGCGTGGTCGGACCGTCAGGATGCGGGAAAACGACTCTGCTGCGGCTTCTTGCCGGGCTGCTGCTGCCGACGGGAGGCGAGGTGATCTTCGAAGGTGAGCGGCTTTCGCGTCCAAGGCGGCGCATCGGATTCGTGTTTCAGGATGCGAATCTGATGCCCTGGCGAAGCGTACTCAGCAACATCTTCCTTCCTCTGGAGCTGCAGGGTCTCCCGCAGCAAGAATGCGAGAGCAGGGCAAAGGCCATGATCGATCTCGTCGGGTTGAAGGGATTTGAAGAATCCCTCCCGCGCGATCTTTCCGGCGGTATGGCGCAGCGCGTCGCCATCGCCCGGGCGATGGTCCATCAGCCGGACATTCTGCTTCTGGATGAACCTTTTGGTTCTCTGGATGCGCTCACGCGTGAACGGATGGAAACGGAGCTGATGCGCATCTGGTCGGCGCGCACCGTGACCATCATGATGGTGACGCATTCGATCTCCGAAGCGGTGCTCATGGCCGATCGGGTGCTCGTGTTGAGCGACCGGCCGGCGATGCTGCGTATGGATTTGACCATCCCTCTGGCGCGGCCGAGGCATTTGGAGATGGCGCATACACCTGCGTTTGGGGAGTTGGTGGCGCAGGTGCGCGGGGCCATCGAGGGTGAGGTATCGGATTGACCCGGTTCCTCAATTCTCTTGAATAGACGTGCATGTAGAAAAAGAGCGATCCGCGGATCGCTCTTTGTTTTTGTGTGCCCCGATTCGGAAATGGATATCGCCTCAAACCGATGCGTCGACGATCTGCTTATTCCTCTTTGGCGAGCGCTTTCTCTTTCTTTGGCCGGAAATGGCGGTACAGTTTTCTCAGCGGCCAGAGGATGATCGCGATCACGACGGCGATGGGAAGGACGTACAGCACGAGAACGATCAACACGTCGCCGAGAAACTGCAGCGTGTTGAGCAGCGCTTCGATCGCCGACTTGGCGGTTCCCACAGGGCGCCAGTTGCCGATTTGAAGCGGTCGTTCGGCGACATCCGGTTGCAGCTCGACCGAAATCATCGAGAGTCTGGCCGAGTTTTCCAGATATTGGATGCGCCCCTTGATGACCTCGATTTCGGCCTGCTTCTGTTCCAGTTGCGAGAATACACTCAAGGCATCTTCGGTATCTCTGGCTTCCTCGAGAAAACCCAGTAATTGTTGTTCGACCGCTTCCAAGTGCCGCAGCCGTGATTGTAAATCGGTGTATTCCTCCGTGACGTCCTGACCGGAAACCGTCTCGTTGCGGACCTCGATGGCGCCGGCTTTAATCGTTTCGAGCGCTTCATCCAGGCGCTCTACCGGTACGCGGATGGTTATCGATGCGCGTTCGCCTTCGACGCCGCTGTCGAAGGTCGTCTGGTACACGTTCATGTTGACAACGAATCCGCCCATCTCTTCGGCCATCGCGGCAATCTGATTGCTGGATTCGGTTGGATCGTTGACGACCAGAGAGAGATTGGCGTTGCGGATGACGATGCGTTCGTTGAGTGAGGTTTCCGTGGAATTGTCCATAGAATAAACGGGTGCATCCCTGGGGGCCGCGTAGCCGGATTCCGCGGGTTCATAATCATAGCTTTCACCGGCCACGTCGTAAGATACAGATACACCCTGGCCGCCTTCTAACATGGTTGGCGCGGAACGCATCGCCGCACCGCAGGCCGTGACCAGGAATCCGAAAATAATGAGCAAAGTGAGGATATTGGCTTTCTTCATGGCGAATGTCTCCTATGTGAATGAAGGATCATGTTCGCTGAAAGGACGTTTTCTTGCGGAAGAATGTTCCCCGTTACCAACCGGAATTCAGGCGCTGCGCTTGCCGTTCCGGCAAGCCGGCTTCGAGGATTCGAGTCTGCACCCGAGCGATGTCGTAGGCGATCCGGCGCATTTCCCAGGTGTTGGCCTCGGTGTCGAGAATGGCGTAGGAAGCGCGCGGATCTCGATCGCGCGGCTGCCCGACGGAGCCGGGGTTGAGAATCATCTTTGGTGAGAGGGCCATCTCCCCTTCCCATTTAATACGCCTCGTCTTGGAGAATGTATCGCCTGGCGGGCGATGATAGATCACAGGAAGATGGGTGTGGCCGATGAGCGCATAATCCGTTTTAAGTGCGTCGAAACTTCGATCTGCTGTGTGTTGATCCAGCACGTATTCCCAGATGGGTTGATTGGGGCTGCCATGGACCAGCGTGAAGTTCTGGGTGGTGATCTTGCTGGGAAGCGAGCGCAAATATTCGATGTTCTCGTCCGAGAGCTTTTGACGCGTCCAGGCCGCAATCGCGCCCGCTTCACGATTGAAACGGGAAAGGGGAATCATGCCGATAGCGGCCTGGTCGTGATTGCCGATGAGACAGAGCAAATTCGGAAGTGAGTGGACGAGTTCGACACATTCGTTGGGATCGGGACCGTAACCGACAAGATCGCCGAGGCACCAGACGGCTTCGTACGCTTCCGCAACATCGAGAACCGCTTCGAGCGCGCTGAGATTTGCATGGATATCCGAGATGACGAGTACGCGCATGAACAGATAGTAGCACGGAGATGCGGGTAAGGAAAGGGGGTAAATAGATGTAGACCGGGCGTCTGGTGACGCTGAGAAACGCGCCCGAACAGCAAACCGCCTTGCCCATTTTCCCAGGCTGCAATCGACCGCACGTGAGTGGAAGAATCGCCCCTCACACCGCATCAGTAGGCGTGCTTGTTATGACCATCTGGCTGACGTATAATGCCTCGCGATCGATGCCTATTCTTGATGAACGAACCCTCGAATTTCTCAGCCACAGTCCCGATCAGACTCGGCGATTGGGCGTGCGGCTTGGCGAACTGATCCAATCCGGGGATTTGCTTTGTCTATCGGGCGATCTCGGTTCTGGAAAAACGACCCTGGCGCAGGGGATCGCGCGCGGCTGGGGCTCGTTGGACCCGGTCACCAGCCCGACGTTTATCCTCATCAACGAATACCATCGTGCCGACTCGGCGACGTTGTACCACTTCGACGCATTTCGGTTGAGCGGCGTCGCAGAAGCCGAGGCGCTTGGATGGTATGACCTATTGGACGGCGCAGGGCCGGTGATCATCGAGTGGCCGGAGAGAATCGCCGAAAGCCTGCCGGAAGAACAACTATGGGTCAGTTTGCGCTGGGTGGACGAGATGCGGCGCGGTTTGCACTTCGAAGCCCGAGGGGTGCACTACGAACGGATGCTGCAAGCTTTCCGTCAAACGACTTTCGGGGGTTGAGCGTGTTACTTACCCTGGATACAGCGACACGGATGATCGGGATCGCCTTGCATGATGGCGAGAATCTGCTGGCCGAATCGCTTTGGCTGGGTGGACGACGCCATACCGTGCTCCTGGCACCTGAAGTGGCGTTGATGCTGCGCAAAATCAATCGTACAGCAGACGCGTTGACCGCCGTCGCAGTCACCTCCGGCCCCGGATCGTACACCGGTCTGCGTATCGGAATAGCCTATGCGAAAGGACTTGCGCTGTCGCACCAACTTCCGTTGATCGGGATCCCGACTCTGGATGTGCTGGCTCGAGGCCAGCCGAAGCGTTCGGAACCCATGCTGGCGGTGATCGAAGCTGGCCGCAAGCGAGTCGTCGGAATGTGGTACAAATGGGGGCGGAGTGGATGGAAACCACGCGGTGAAGCCGGAAATTATTCCTGGAAGGAAGTCATCTCGCAGCTTGAAAAGAAGAGTTACGTGTGTGGAGAGATCAGCACGGAGGCCCGCAAGAAATTAAAGGAACTATCCAACGTCCGTTTGGCCTCTCCCGCAGACTGCGTCCGACGTCCCGGAATACTTGCGGAATTGGCCTGGGAACGAATCCAAAAAGGCAAGCTTCCCGATATCGCAGCAGTCCGGCCAGTGTACCTCGACTCCGGAATCGAAAGTAGATGATGATCGTAGCAAAATCCACAACGACCATTCGCCCGATGACGGTTGAGGACATATCAGAGGTCCTCGAGATCGACCATCTATCGTTTCCCATCTCCTGGTCGGAACGTTCCTATCGGTACGAGTTGGAAAGCAATTCGGCCGCTCAATTACTGGTGGCGGAATACATCCACCCGGATCGAGTCGAGCTGGTTGGTTACATCGGGTTCTGGTTCGTCGTCGATGAAGTGCATATCAGCACCCTGGCGGTTCACCCCCATTACCGACGCCGAGGCATCGGAGCAGATTTGCTGGCCGACGCACTCGATTTGGCCGCGAATCTGGGAGGCGTCGTCGCAACGTTGGAGGTAAGGACATCCAATCAGGTAGCCATGCATTTGTATCAGCAGTTCGGTTTCGAAGTCGTCGGGCGAAGGAAAAACTACTATCAAGATAACCGGGAAGACGCCTGGCTCATGAAGCTGGATCATTTGGACGAATTTCGATCCGTGACGGGAGGTTCTGGGACGTGAATGCGGAGGAGGAACTAAAGCAGGTTGCTGCCGAGGTATCGGTTTGTGTCGATTGTAGGCTGCACCACTCACGCAAGAACGCTGTGCCCGGAGAAGGCCCGGCGAATGCCGATTTGATGTTCATCGGAGAAGGCCCGGGCTTTCATGAAAACGAACAAGGCCGTCCCTTCGTGGGCGCTGCAGGACGCTTTCTCGAAGAATTACTGGAAAGCATCGGTATGAAGCGTGAAGACGTTTTCATCGCAAATGTGGTTAAATGTAGACCGCCCGGCAATCGAGATCCTCAGGCCGACGAGATCGATGAATGCTCGAAGTACCTCGAGCGGCAAATCCGGGCCATAAATCCCAAGGTGATCGTTACCCTGGGACGGTTTTCGATGGGACGTTATTTTCCCGGGGCACGCATCAGCACCATTCACGGTCAGGCGCATGTCGTTAACCATCGCCTCATCGTGCCGATGTATCATCCTGCGGCGGCTTTACATCAACCTTCCTTGCGGCAGGTCGTGCAGGAGGATTTTTCCCGCCTGCCCGAGATGATCGCCAAGGGCGAAAGCATGCCGCCTTCCGACGCTGCTCCGCCTGTCGATGCGGAACAGCTCAATCTGTTCTAAAACCCAACGCGGGAGTACATGAGGCTTATGTCGAAGCAAAAGAATTCCTTGCCGGTTGCCGCGCAAGAATTGATAAACAAGTTTACGAAGCATGAGGCGCATCTCGGCGTTATCGGTTTGGGATACGTCGGCCTTCCATTGGTGGTCGTACTCGCCGAAGCCGGCTACGTCGTGACGGGAGTCGACGCGGACGCCGATAAGGTGGCACACATCCAACGCGGAGAAAGCTACATCGAAGACGTACCCGGCGAGAAGATCGCAGCCCTGGTTCGTGAAGGTCGTATCTCTGCCTCCACGTCGTACGAGGCGCTGGCAGACATCGACGGCGTGAGTATCTGCGTACCTACTCCGCTGCGGAAAACGGGCGATCCCGATCTGTCGTACATCGTTTCCGCAACGCAGTCTCTGGTCCCTTATTTACATGAAGGAATGGTCGTTGTGCTCGAATCGACGACCTACCCGGGCACGACTCGCGAAATGGTCCTGCCGGAATTGGAAAAGGAAGGGCTCGTCGTCGGGGAGCATATTTTCCTGGCTTTTTCCCCCGAACGCGTCGACCCGGGCCGGGAGGATTGGACCACGCTGAACACACCCAAGGTTATCGGAGGCATTACACCGGTCTGCACGCAGGTGGCGGCCACGATGTACGCACAGGCGATGAAAAACGTCGTGCCGGCCAGTTCTACGGAAGTGGCGGAGATGGCGAAGCTGCTCGAAAACACGTTTCGCGCCGTGAACATCGCCCTGGTAAACGAAATGGCGCTCATGTGTGACCGGCTGGGAATCGACGTGTGGGAGGTGATCGAGGCTGCGTCGACGAAGCCCTTCGGGTTCATGAAGTTCACGCCGGGCCCCGGATTGGGAGGGCACTGTATTCCCATCGACCCGCTGTATCTTTCTTGGAAGTTGAAGAGCGTTAAATACAACGCCCACATCATCGACCTGGCGAGTGAGATCAATACCAACATGCCCCGTTACGTCGTCCAACGCATCCAGAACGCTTTGAACGATCAAGCCAGGGCGATCCGCGGATCGAATCTACTCGTACTTGGCGTGGCGTACAAGGCCGACGTCTCCGACATGCGTGAGTCACCTGCGCTGGACGTGATCGGCTTGCTGCGCGAGAAAGGTGCGCAGGTGGCGTATTACGATCCGTTCGTGCCCTCGATCCGGCACGAAGGCTGGGATCTCGTTTCGGTTTCGGACCTCGTTCCTGCCGTACAAGAGGCGGACTGCGTCGTGATCATCACCGATCACAGCGAGGTCGATTACGCCGCTGTGCTGCAGAACGCCAGGTTGATCTTCGATTCCCGCAACGCGCTCGGCAGGCTGGGCCTGGATGGACCTCAGGTGGTGAAATTGTAATGGGCCGTTATCTTCTCACGGGCGCGGCGGGTTTCATCGCCTCCCGGGTGGCGGACATGCTGCTCGACGCCGGCCATGTGGTGTTCGGGCTGGACAACATGAACGACGCTTACGACGTGTGCATGAAAGAATATCGGCTGGCGAAGCTGGAAAAGCATCCCCATTTTCATTTTCAGCACATGGACATCGCGGACCGCGATCGCATGGCGGCATTCGAGAGCGATGGAGAAACGTTCGCCGCAGTGATCAATCTCGCTGCACGCGCCGGGGTGCGATACAGCGTTGAAAACCCCTGGGAATATTTTCGAACGAATCTCGATGGCACCTTAAATCTGTTGGAATTTGCCCGGCGGCGGAAGATCCCCAAGTTCATTCTGGCCTCATCGTCCAGTGTGTACGGGCCCGATGCTCCGCTGCCTACTCCCGAGGATGCGAATACGGACAGACCGCTGCAGCCCTACGCAGCCAGCAAGAAGGCAGCCGAAGTGTTGTGCCATGCGTATCACGCACTACACGGCCTGGACGTGACGATCTTCCGTTATTTCACAGTTTATGGCCCTGCTGGCCGTCCGGACATGGTCATGTTTCGTTTCATTCAATGGATGTGCGAAGGACGGACCGTCTACGTCAATGGGGACGGCAAGCAGTCGCGTGGTTTCACCTACGTCGATGACATCGCGCGGGGCACGATATTGGGTCTGCAGCCCGTCGGCTATGAGATATTCAATCTGGGAGGTCACCAGCAGATCAGTCTTGAAGAATTGATACGCGGGCTCGAAGCGCGCATCGGATCGAGCGCAAAGATAGATTATCGCGAAGCGCATCCGGCTGACTTGCGAAAAAATTGGGCCGACGTCGAAAAAGCGAAACGGATTCTGGGGTGGGAACCAAAAGTCACTTTCGATGAAGGCCTGGATGCTGCATTGGCCTGGTATCAGTCCGAACGTGCTTGGGCCTGCGAAGTCGATACCTCGGATTGAAGCCGGAGCATGTCTTCCATACTTCGTTGGAGTTCAGCGCTAGCCGCACGTTTTTTGGATAACCCGCTGTTTCGGCGGGTCGTCCGCAATACCGGGTATTTGTTCAGCGCGCAGACGATTTCGGCTGCGATGAGTTTCGGCCAGGGGATTTTCACGGCGCGCCTGCTCGGCGTCGAAGGGGCAGGGTATGTGGGCATCATCACCCAATTTTCCAGTAACATCAACCGACTGATCTCGTCCCGCATGGCGGAATTGGTGGTGAACTACCTGGGCAAATTCACAGCAAACGGCAATGAACGTCAGGCCGCGGCGCTGTTCAAAGCCGCGGCCCTGGTTGAAATCGCCGGATCCGCTTTGGCATATCTGCTTGTGATTGCCCTTTCTCCACTCGGCGCCGTACTCTTTGCGAAGAATGAGAGTCTCGCAGGTTTGTTTGCCTTCTACGGGATATCCGTGCTGGCAAATCTGATGTATGAAAGCGCCACCGGGTTGCTGCAGTTCCACAACCGTTTTCGGGTGATTGCTTTCATTACTGTGGGGCAAAGTGCACTCACTCTGATCTTGATCGGTCTTGCCTTTATCACCGGTCAATCGCTGAGAGCCGTGGTAACGGCCTATCTGGTCGGTAAAATCGCACTTGCCGTGAGCATTTCCTTGATCGCCTTGTGGCAGGCGCGTAAGGTGTGGGGCGCGGGGTGGTGGCGTGCACCGCTTTCGCTGCTCAAGGAATATCGCCGGGAACTCTTGCGTTTTGGTGTGAGCACCAACCTTTCCGGCACTTTAAAACTGCTGACGCGGGACAGCGAGATTCTATGGCTTGGGGCTTTCAGCACGCCGCTTCAGGTCGGTTTCTACAAGATCGCCCGGGCGATCACGAATTTCCTGATGATGCCGGTTACACCCTTGATAACCACGACGTACCGCGAAGTGGCACGGGAGATCGCAGATCGTGCCTGGTCGAACGTGCGTTATTTGCTGCGCAGCGGCACCATCCTCGCAGCCATCTATACCATTCCGGCGAGTATCGTTCTCGTTCTCTTCGGACGCTGGGTCGTCGGACTTTACGGGACGGATTTCCTGCCGACGTCCTACACGAGTTTGCTCATTCTGCTCGTGGGTGTGATTCCGGTCAACATCCTGTTCTGGAATCAGGTGGTGCTGCTCCCGCTCGGGATGCCCCACTATCCGACGAAGATACAATTCATCGCAGCAATACTCAAGATCCTGGGGACTTTATTGCTCGTACCGTTCTGGGGAGCAAACGGCATGGCCCTTCTCCTGAGCGGATATTTTATACTTACAACAGGCATTCTCGTCGGGAAGAGTTTGCGCGAACTCCAGATGGCGGAACTACAACCCGCTGAGCTTAGGGGAGCTTAGATCATCATGCGTATTGCTTGCATCGCAACTTCAAACGTACCTTCCAGGACTGCAAATTCTGTCCAGGCGATGAAGGTTTGCCAGGCCTTCACCCAAATGGATCACGAAGTTCGTTTGTGGCTGCCGGGTCGAACCCCGGATATGTCCTGGGAAGGGTTATCCCGGCATTATGGATTGCGGGAACAATTCGAAGTCACCTGGATGCATTCCTTACGGCGCGGCCGCAGGTACGATTTCTGCCTTCGAGCGGTCCAGGCGGCACGGCGCTGGAAAGCGCATGTCTTCTATCTCTGGCCGCTGCAGGCGGCGGCTTTGGCTTCGTCGCTCGGTTACCCATCCATACTCGAACTTCACGACCGCCCGCAGGGCAGGTTGGGGCCTTTTCTGTTCCAGCGTGCGCTGCGCGGATCCGGGCTGAAGCGCGTGCTGCCTATCACCGCGGCATTGGAAAATTATCTGGCGGAGAAGTACGACACGACCTTGGAGGGGCCTTTCTCGATCGTCTCTCCGATGGGAGTGGATTTGGAACGCTATCAGGATTTACCCCCCGCCGAAGAGGCTCGACGCGCTCTGAATCTGCGAGGATCGGTAACGGTAGGCTATACCGGACACCTTTACCCCGGCCGCGGTATCGAGTTATTATTTGAACTTGCCCGTCTCAACCCATACCTGGCCTTCGTGTGGGCGGGTGGAGAGCCGGCGGCAATCGAACGCTGGCGGAAAAAGCTTCGGGATGCCGAAATCGAAAACGTACAGCTGCTGGGCTTTGTCCCCAACGAGCGTTTGCCCCTCGTTCATGCTGCGTGCGATCTCTTTCTCATGCCCTACGCCCGGCGGATATCCGTGAGCAGCGGCGGTGACACTGCCCGCTTCGCCAGTCCGATGAAAGTCTTCGAATACTTCGCCGCCAGGCGGGCGATTATTTCGAGCGATCTGCCGGTTTTGCGAGAGGTGCTGAACGAGTCCAATTCACTTCTGGTTCCCCCGGAAGACGTGCAGGCCTGGCACAGCGCTTTGCAAAAGTTGGTCTCGGACTCGGCACTCCGGGACAAGCTCGCCGAACAAGCAGGTCTGGATGCGAGCAAATACTCCTGGCGTCGACGAGCCCAGAACGCGCTCGCTGGAATAGAGGTATAGCGTGCTTCATAAACTCGGGGTTCAACTGCGAAGATACGAATATCGATGGGCAGGCGGATTGCTGCTGTTCGGTATGTTGGAACGTTTGGTTTGCTTTCTCGTCTACCAACCGATAGTCTATTCCGACACGAACGCATACCTGCGCCTGGCGAATCCGCTGACCGCTTTGACGCTTAAAGGATACGACGGAACTCGCGTACCGGGATATCCGGCTTTGTTGGCAATCGCAGGATTGAATGAATATAATGCCTGGATCATACAACTCGCTTTGGGGCTGGCGATCTCGTTGTTGTTGTTCTGGATCACCTACAAAACGACCGATTCCGCCGCGCTGGGCGCACTCGTGGGCGGGCTGTATGATCTGATCCCCGGCCAATTCTTGTTCGAATCGAATCTGCTGAGCGAGACGTTGACGACATTCTTTGTGGTCCTTTGTTTTGCCTCCTTTGTGGCTTTCGGAGGCGCGAAGTCATCTCAAAGGCGACTCCTGGCTGTCTTCCTGCTTGGTATAACGGCGACGCTCCCCGGGATGGTGCGGCCGTATTTCTTTCCGGTTTCGCTCTTTTTCCTTCCTTTCATATGGGTCATGGGTAAAGGCGGTTGGCGCCGGCGAATCTTACGCCTGGCGATCTACTCGCTTCCTCCGCTGTTGATCCAGGGCGGCTGGCTGCTGTGGATTAGAGATACGTACCACATGCTTTCGCCGACCGTCATGTCCGGCTACAGCCTGGTGCAGCACACCGGCGGGTACTTCGAGCTGCTTCCGGATGATGTGGCGGAGATTCGCGATACTTATATTAAATTTCGGGATGCTCAGATCGCCGAACGGGGCGTGCAGACCAACGCGATCTGGGAGGCAATTCCTGCGATGAGCGAGGCGTCCGGATTGGGATTTTACGATCTGAGTCGTGAGCTTCAAAAGCTTTCCCTCGAATTAATCCGCGCCCATCCCGATCTGTATTTTGCCAACGTCGTCGAAGGCTGGGTAGATTTCTGGAAAGCTCCGGTGTATTGGCGTGCGGAGACACTTCATCTTCCGATCTTGGTATCCACAATGCAGATCCTGATCTGGATCGGGCGCGCCGTCTCTATCCTCGCCAACCTCGTTTTCCTGCTCACGTCGGCCCTTGCACTGTTGAGCAAGCGCTTGCGAAGACGGATCGGATTCGATGTCTATTCTGCCGCAGCTTCGAGTCTCGTCATTATGATCTCGATCGTACAAACGCTCGTCGATCACGGCGATAATCCGCGCTTTCTCGTCCCGCTGCAGATGATCGTCTTTTACGTCGTGATTCGCTCCGTCTGGTACGCGCTGAAAACTCGGGGGGTCACGGAGGCTACGTGAAAAAAACCATACGCAGAATTTCGCCATGGCTGGGAATCGTCCTGCTGCTGAGTCTGCTTTTGCTTCTTCTCGATCTGCGCAGCAATACGCTGTCCGGGTGGCTTGCCTATCTCGTTATGTGCAGCGTTTTAGCGCTCGTGGTTGCCGTGGTTGGCCGGATCGCGTTTCGCCAGGGCGTTCCCGGAAACGTCATGCGTGCGTTCCTGATTGCGCTTGGGCTGCGCCTTGTAATCGGTGTAACCCTGTTTCACACTCTGCCTCAATTTGGCTATGACGAAAAGCCACAAAACGCGGGATACGTTTTTGCGGATGCCTACCGTCGTGATGTCGACTCGTTTCAATTGGCCCGTTCGGACGAGCCGCTCAGCAGTGCCTTCACGAACCCGAGCGGCGATGATCAATATGGTGGTTTCAAATTCCTCAATGCGCTGATCTACCGTTACCTTTCTCCCGACGTGCGCCGGCCATTTTTAATCATGCTCATGTGCGCCGTCATTTCGGCGCTTTCCATCTTTCCGATGTGGAGATTTGCGCAGGCAGCTTTCGGGTCGAGGGCGGCAGACGTAGCGGCCTGGGTTATGGTGTTGTTCCCGGATGCCGTATTACTCGGCGCCTCTCAGATGCGCGAACCGCTAATAATCTATGCCCTCAGTTTTGCCCTCTTTGGCTATGCTAAGGTGCGTGAAGATGATTTGAAACAGGGCTTGCT